>CAMLJW010000353.1 GCA_946480485.1 uncultured Streptomyces sp.
CGGCCGCGGACGCGTCGTGATCACCGCCACGGGAGCCGACAGCGCGCTCGGCCGGATCGCGTCCCTGATGGGTGCCGCGCCCGGGCTGACCCCGCTGCAGCGCCGGCTGGCGAGGTTCGGCCGGGTTCTGGCAGCCGCCATCGTGGCCCTGTGCGCCCTGGTTCTGGCTCTCGGGCTGGTGCGCGGGCAGCCCGTGGAGCTGATGATCGTGGCGGCGATCAGTCTCGCGGTCGCCGCCGTACCGGAGTCCCTGCCCGCCGTCGTGACGCTCGCGCTCGCCCTGGGGGCACGGCGGATGGCGGACCGGCACGCCATCGTCCGCAGGCTGCCCGCGGTGGAGACGCTGGGCTCCGTCACGGTGATCGCCACCGACAAGACCGGCACCCTGACCGAAGGCCGAATGGCCGCCGAACGGCTGTGGACGCCGCACGGAGAGGCCACGGTCCTGGGCACCGGCTACGAGCCCCAGGGCCGGGTCATCCGCGACGGAGAAACGGTCACGGCGAACGACGCACCCGACCTGGCGGCGTTGCTGCGCGTCGCGATGCTGTGCAACGACGCGGCGCTGGAGCCTCCGCCGGACGGCTCCGCGGAGTGGCGCGCGCTGGGTGACCCCACCGAGGCCGCGCTGCTCGTAGCAGGGGCCCGGCTCCGGCTGGACCGGGCGGCGCTGGACCGCGAGCTGCCGCGCCTGGAGGAGATTCCGTTCGACAGCGGCCGCAAGCGCATGACGACCGTCCACCGCCGGCCGGACGGAGCAGTGCGGGTCGCGTGCAAGGGAGCGCCGGAGTCCCTGCTCCGGTCGCAGGTCCTGGCCGACGGTCCGGACCTGCTCGCCCGGGCGGCGGCTCAGGCGGAGGTACTGGCGCGCGACGGGTACCGGGTGCTCGCCATCGCGTCGGCCGACCACGAGGAGGCGTTGGAACCGTCCGGGACATGGGAGTCGGACCTGTCGCTGCTCGGCCTTGTCGGCATCCTGGACCCGCCCCGCGCCGCTTCCGAGCCGTCGATCGCCGCCTGCAAACGCGCCGGCATCGTCCCTGTACTCATCACCGGTGACCATCCGCTGACCGCACGGGCCGTGGCGGAGCGCCTCGGCATCGCCTCCCGGGAGGAGGAGGTCACCACCGGGCAACGGATCCGGGAAGGCGCGGCCGGCGAGCTGACCGGCGTACGCGTCTACGCGCGGACCACTCCCGAGCAGAAGCTGGACATCGTCGAGGCGTGGCGCGGGGCCGGGCAGGTGGTGGCGATGACGGGGGACGGGGTCAACGACGGCCCGGCCCTGCGTCGCGCCGACATCGGTGTCGCCATGGGGCGGCGCGGCACCGAAGTGGCCCGCCAGGCGGCCGACCTGGTGCTCGCCGACGACAACCCGGCCACCATCGTGTCGGCCGTCGAAGAGGGGCGTCGGGTCTACGCGAACGTACGCCGGTTCCTGCTCTACGGGCTTGCCGGCGGCACCGCGGAGATCCTCGTGATGCTCCTCGGCCCCTTCCTGGGGATGCCGCTGCCGCTGCTGCCCGCACAGATTCTGTGGATCAACCTGCTCACGCACGGTCTGCCCGGTGTCGCGCTCGGCGCGGAACCCGTCGACCCCGACGCCATGCGTCATCCACCCCGGCCTCCCGAGGAGAGCGTGCTGGGCGCCGGCCTGTGGCCGCGGATCCTGTTCATGGGGACCTTCGTCGCCACCGTGACCCTGGTAGCCGGCGTGTGGGCCAGGGAGACGGGCCGCCCCTGGCAGTCCATGATCTTCCTGGTTCTCGGCGCGACCCAGCTGGGCGTTGCCCTGGGCTCCCGCGCCCGTCCGGGAAGCCTGGCCAACCCGTTCCTGCTCGTTGCCGTGGGTGCGGCCTTGGGCCTCCAGGCGGCCGGTGTCTATCTGCCCCCTCTCCGGGAGTTGCTGGGCACAGAGCCACTGTCGCTCGGGGACCTGGCGATCGCCTGTGCGTTGTCCGGTCTCGGCCATGTGGTGATGCGTCTGCAGGCACGGCTGTGGCCGGAGCGGCAGCCGCGCGCGGCCTTGGCGGTAGGTGGTGATCCGGGTGGTCGGCTTTCTCGCTCCGCCCGGGTACAGCGGCCCGGCTGAGCCTGGTCTTCGCACACTGAGACAGGCACGTCTTCGGACTGCGGTCGCCTCACGCAGCGCCGGGACAGCTACCGGGGGCGGTCTCCTTTCGTCCCGGTTCGGGGCCACGGCTACTCGCAGACAGTTCCCTGACGGCTTTGCAGTGCCGTCGGTAGGAGTCAGGCGCCTCGCCCGCGTACTCCCGGGCGCAGGGCATGGCGCCGGACCACGGTCCCGGTGAAGGCACAGGTGGCGGCTGCGGTGAGGGCCAGGAGCAGGTACCCCCAGGTGTAGTCGTCGGCGATGCTGTAGACCGCGCCCATGACCAGGGGTGGAAAGAAGCCGCCCAGTCCGCCGGCGGCGCCGACGATACCGGTGACCGATCCGACCCGGTCGGCGGGTACGAGGCGGGCGACGAGGGCGAACACGGCGCCCGATCCGGTTCCCAGGGCTGCGGCCATGCCGAGGAAGGCCAGCGTGCCGAGTGGGATCAGCGCGAGCTCGAAGGAGGCAAGGAGGGCGAGTCCGGCGATGGCGGCGTACGCCCCGATGAGCACAGGGACGGGGTGGAGCCGGTCGGAGAGCCAGCCGCCCACCGGGCGCGCGGCGACCGCGAGGACGACGAAGCCGGCGGTGCGCAGGGCGGCGTCGGAGCGTCCGAGGTCGTAGGCGTTGGTGAGATAGGTAGGCAGGTAGACGCTGAAGGCGACGAAACCGCCGAAGGCCACGGCGTAGAGGAAGGCCAGCTGCCAGGCGGTGGGCATCCGCATGGTGGCGGTGGTGCGCGCGAGCAGCGAGCCGGCCGGAATGGCGCGTTCCGGCTGGTCGTGCAGGAGGAAGTGCGCGGTGACGGCGTAGACGGCCAGGATGACGGCGACGAGGGTGAAGGGAAAGCTCCGGTCGACGGCATCGGCCAGCTGCACGGTGGTGAACGCCGAGATGGCGGTTCCCCCGGTTCCGATGCCGAAGATGCCGAGAGCCAGGCCGCGCCGTTCGGGCGGGTACCAGGCGTTGACGAACGGGACGCCGACGGCGAACGTGGTGCCGCCCAGCCCGAGGAAGAAGCCGCCGATGAGGAACTCGGCCAGGGAGTCGGCCAGATGGCCCAGGTACAACACGGGCAGGATGGTCAGGGCGGTGACGAGGGGAAACATCCCGCGGGCACCGACGCGGTCGGTCAGTGCTCCGACCGGAATCCGGCCGAGCGAGCCGACCAGGACCGGCACGGCCACCACCAGGGACTGCTGGAACGAGCTGAGGCCCAAGTCCTCGCGGAGCGTCGGGCCGAGCGGCCCCAGCAGTGCCCAAGCCCAGAAGCCGGCCATGAACCCGGCCGTAGCCAGAGCCAGCATGCGCGTCGGCTGCGCGGAACGGCTCACTGGCTCCTCCTCTCCTCGCACACCGGCGACGCACCAGACATGGTGTGCGGGGGGCCGGGAACCGGGTGAGGGGCTGTATGGCCCAGGGCCGGGGACGTACGGCCCCTGACCCTCCCGTAGACGGTGCGGGTGCACTTGTGGCCACAGGGCACTCTGTTTCTCCTAACCGGCACAAATTGGCGCATAACGGTAATTTTGCGATGCAGGTGTCCCTCAAGCCCTCCCAACAGTGAGGTGACGGTCGTGGCGGACAGCGGGGCCGCAGCCGATGGAGCGGCCGCGAAGGCGCTGCTGCGTGCAGGGCGGTTCTTCACGCGGCGGGAGGCCACTTCGGATCTGCGGGCGGTCTTCCTTGAGGGCGGCCGCGAGGGAGATGCCTTCTACCGGGACCGGTGGAGCCACGACAAGGTAGTGCGCTCCACCCATGGGGTGAACTGCACGGGCTCGTGTTCGTGGAAGGTGTACGTCAAGGACGGGATCATCACCTGGGAGAGTCAGGAGACCGACTACCCGTCGGTCGGACCGGATTCCCCGGAGTACGAGCCGCGCGGCTGCCCGCGAGGGGCGGCCTTCTCCTGGTACACGTACTCGCCGACGCGCGTGCGTTTCCCCTACGCTCGCGGAGTCCTCGTGGAGATGTACCGGGAGGCCAGGGCGCGGTTGGGTGACCCGGTGCTGGCGTGGGCCGACATCCAGTCCGACCCGGAGCGCCGCCGCCGCTACCAGCGGGCGAGGGGCAAGGGCGGCCATGTCCGGGTCTCGTGGGACGAGGCGGTCGAGATCGCGGCTGCGGCGCATGTGCATGCGATCAAGCGGTGGGGGCCCGACCGGATCGCCGGTTTCTCGCCGATCCCGGCGATGTCGATGGTGTCGCACGCGATCGGGGCGCGGTTCATTGAGCTGATCGGCGGGTGCATGACGTCGTTCTACGACTGGTACGCCGATCTTCCGGTCGCCTCCCCGCAGGTGTTCGGGGACCAGACAGATGTGCCGGAGTCCGGCGACTGGTGGAACGCGGCTTACCTGATCATGTGGGGCTCGAACGTGCCGGTTACCCGCACCCCGGACGCGCACTGGATGGCCGAGGCCCGTTATCGGGGCCAGAAGGTCGTCGTGGTCTCGCCGGACTACGCCGACCATACGAAGTTCGCCGACGTGTGGCTGCCCGCCCAGCCCGGCACGGACGGAGCGCTGGCGATGGCCATGGGGCATGTGATCCTTTCCGAGTGCTTTGTCGAGCGGCGAGTGCCGTTCTTCGTCGACTACGTGCGGCAGTACACCGACCTGCCGTTTCTGGTGACCCTGGACGAGCACGACGGCGGCCATGTGCCGGGGAGGTTTCTGCGCGCATCCGACCTCGGCGATACGGGTGAAGGCGCCGAGTGGAAGACGGTGCTCGTCGACGGCCGTACGGGCAGGCCGGTTGTGCCGGGCGGCACCCTGGGCGAGCGGTGGACCCGGTCCGGTGAGGGGCGGTGGAACCTCGATCTCGGTGAGGTGGCGCCCCAGTTGACCCTGCTCGGCGAAGGGGCGGAGGCGGTCGAGGTGCTGTTGCCGCGCTTCGACACGGCCGAGGGAAGCGGGGCGGTGCTGCACCGAGGCGTGCCGGCGCGCCGTGTCGAGGGCCGTCTGGTGACCACGGTCTTCGACCTGATGCTCGCGCAGTACGGCGTGCACCGCGACGGCCTGCCCGGCCAGTGGCCGACCGGATACGACGACGCCGACGCGCCGTACACGCCTGCATGGCAGGAGCGGCTGACCTCCGTGCCGGCTGCGGTGGCGGTCCGCGTGGCGCGGGAGTTGGCGCGCAACTCCGAGCGGTCCGGGGGCCGCACGATGATCATCATGGGAGCAGGGGTCTGCCAGTGGTTCCACGGAGACGCGACCTACCGGGCGATCCTGGCCCTGCTCATGCTCAGCGGCGCGATGGGGCGCAACGGCGGAGGGTGGGCGCACTACGTGGGCCAGGAGAAGTGCCGTCCCTTCACCGGCTGGTCCACGCTGGCCATGGCGGCGGACTGGCAGCGCCCGCCTCGGCAGGCGATCGGCACGGCGTACTGGTACACCCACACCGACCAGTGGCGCTACGACGGCTACCGCGCCGACGCGCTCACCTCGCCCCTGGCCCGGGGCGACCTGGCCGGGCTGCACACCGCTGACACGCTCGCGCTGGCGACGCGGCTGGGCTGGATGCCCTCCTACCCGCAGTTCGACCGCAACCCGCTGGACCTCGCCGACGAGGCCGCGGCCAGTGGAGAGG
>CAMLJW010000354.1 GCA_946480485.1 uncultured Streptomyces sp.
CCGGGCATCGGGTACGGGCCGTGCCGCTTGACGCGCCCGGCACCGGATACGCGGTGACGGGGCCCGACGGGCAGCGACTGCTGTACTTGCCGCCGGGCGCGGCGCCCGCCGGGCTCGAGGGGACCGGCGGGATGGGCGGGATGGGCGGGACCCGCGGGTCGTACGACATGGTGGTCGCCGATGTCGTCGGGCGGCCGGACGCGCTGGCCCGTTTGCGCACGGTCGGGGCCGTCGGCCCCACGACGGACGTGATCGCGGTGCACCTCGATCACGATGTGCCGCCGGGCCGGGAGCTGCGGCGGCGGCTCGCGGCCGCGGGTGCGCGAGTGGTGCCGGACGGGACGACGCTGATCGTAGGGGTGTACGAGAACGTGCCCGATGTGCCGCGCCGGACGCTGGTGCTCGGCGGGGCGCGGTCCGGGAAGTCGGTGGAGGCGGAGCGGCGGCTGGAGGCCTTTCCTCATGTGCTGTACATCGCGACCGGCGGCGCCCGCGACGGGGACACCGAGTGGGTGGCCCGGGTGAACGCCCACCGCGAGCGGCGCCCCGGCTCGTGGCACACCGCCGAGACCTGTGACCTGGTCCCGCTCCTTGAGGAGGACGGCCCGCCGCTGCTCATCGACTGTCTGTCCCTGTGGCTGATGGACGCGATGGACGCGGTCAACGCCTGGGACGACGACGAGTGGGGCACCGGCGGCGAACGCGCCCTGCGTTCACGGGTCGAGGAGCTGGCGGCCGCCGTCCGCGCGACCCGCCGCACCGTGGTCGCCGTCTCCAACGAGGTCGGCTCCGGCATCGTCCCCGCGACCCCCTCCGGCCGCCGCTACCGCGACGAACTGGGCCGCCTGAACACGGCGTTCGCGGCGGAGTGCGAGCACGTGCTCCTGGTGGTGGCGGGGCAGGCGCTCGCCCTCAAAGGGTGACTGGGGCCTCGGCATAGGAAGCTGCGGTGTCCGCGTTGCGGCGGGCGGTGATCCGGTACGCGTTCGAGAAGCGGGTGCGGCGCAGGAGCGGGGCCAGGGCGTAATCCAGAGCGACGGCGGAGACAAGCAGGGGCGTGCAGGCCAGGGTGAGGGCCGTGCGCAGGGTGCGCCGGCGGTCGGTCGGGGGGCAGCGGCGCCAAGGCACCTCGGTACCCGGCAGGCGACGGCCGACGGCCAGGGCGAGGGCGCCCGTGAGATCGTACGGAATATGCGGCTCGCAGCGGTCTGTGGCGACGACCGTGCAACCGAGCTCGTCGAGTGCGTCGAGCAGGTTGTGCAGCGGCATGAGGTGCAGATGCCGCGGCCGACCGTACGGCGCCCACCAGGTGCCGAGGAGCGCGCCGAACGCGCAGTCCGGGTCCGCGACTTCGACCAGCAGATGCCCACCGGGGCGCAGCACGGCGAGCGCCGCACGCAGCTCCTCGCGCGGGTTGGGGCTGTGTTCCAGGTGGTGAAGCATGCTCACCACGTCGTAGCGGGCGCGCAGCCGGTCGACGAGGTCGGGCAGCCGGCCGCGGTGCGCCTCCTCGATGCGGCCCGCCGCCTGCGCCCGCTCGACCCGCGGGGTCGGGTCGAGGCCGTCGAAAGCCGTGTACGGGTACACCTCCTTGGCGACCTCCGGGAAGTGGCCGTAACCGGTGCCGACGTCGAGCCAGCTCTCGGGCTCGGGGTACGGGAGCATCGCACGGGCCGCGGCCTGGTGGCGATGGGGGTGCCTCATCGCTCGGGCGAATCCCTGGCGCTCATGGCCTTCCTGGCCTTCATGGGCTGCGTGGCCTTCATGGTCTGCGTGGTCTGCGTGGTCTGCGCGACTTGCTGGACCTGCGTGACTCGCGTGGTCTGCGTGGCCTTCGTACAGGTCCTGGTGGTGGAAGGCCAGGCCCTCGGCGGTGAGACAGGGGTTCTTGAAGGCGTGGGCGCAGTCCTCGCACTCGTCGACGACGAAGATGCGGGGCTTGCGCTGGAACAGGTGCGGGGAGCGCTGCCGGGTGCGCAGCCGTCGTGAGCCGCACCAGGGGCAGTCGGGTCTGCGCGGCTCGTGGAACCAGTCGGTGCCATGCCCGGGCCGCGGTGCGGAAGGCGTGGGCTGCCGGGTGGGGGGCATGGGTGCTCCTGCCAGTACAACGCGCGGTACGATCCGGGACGTCCCCGTACGACAATCCACTGCAAACCGGAACGTAGGGGATCACGATCATGGATGCAATGACGCCATGAAATCGGTGATTCACGCGGTGTGACTGGGACTGGTAGGAGGGGCTGGTGGGAGGGACGGATGGGACTGGTGGGAGCGACTGGTGGGGCATGGCGGGGACGGACCAGGGGGCCGCCGTCGCATGAGCAGCCCGTCACGGACCTGGGGCGACCGCTGCCGGTACTGTTCGGCGAATGACCTCGCTTAATCTCGACGACTTCTCCGATCTGATCGAGCGCCCCAACGCTGGCGTGCGCCGTGACGCCCAGGCGCGGCGGGAGTGGAAGGTCGTGCCGCCCGGGTCCCTCGGTCGCCTCGATGAACTCGGTGAGTGGCTGGCGGCCGCGCAGTCCGCGGTGCCGGTGCGGGCGATCGAGCGTCCGCGTGTGGTGTTGTTCGCGGGTGACCACGGGGTTGCCGAACTCGGCGTGTCGGCGCGGCCCGTGGGCACTGCCGACCAGTTGGTGCGGGCCGTACTGGACGGCGCGAGCCCCGTGTCGGTGCTGGCCCGGCGACTCGGCGTGCCCGTGCGGGTGGTCGACATGGCGCTCGACTGCGATGCGCAGACGCTGCCCGACGAGGTCGTACGGCATCGGGTGCGGCGCGGCTGCGGACGGATCGACGTGGAGGACTCGCTGTCCCTCGAGGAGGCGGTGGAGGCGTTTCGCGCGGGCATGGCCGTCGCCGACGAGGAGGTGGACTCCGGGACCGATCTGGTCGTACTCGGGGATGTGAGCGTCGGGGGGACGACGGCCGCGGCGGTGCTGATCGCCGCGCTGTGCGGGACCGACGCGTCCGTGGTCACCGGGCGCGGAGGGCGCGCGATCGACGACCTGGCCTGGATGCGGAAGTGCGCGGCCGTGCGCGACGCGCTGCGGCGTGGCCGGCCCGTCCTCGGGGACCAGTTGAGGCTGCTCGCGGCGGTGGGCGGCGCCGATCTCACCGCGATGACCGGCTTCCTGCTGCAGAGCGCGGTACGCAAGACGCCGGTGATCCTCGACGGCGTCGTGGCCGCCGCGTGTGCCCTGGTCGGGCAGCGGGTCGCCTTCCGCGCCCCCGACTGGTGGCTCGCGGGCCAGAGCAGCGGCGAGCCCGCTCAGACGAAGGCCCTCGACCGCATGGCCCTGGAGCCCCTGCTCGACCACGGGATCACGGTGGGCGAGGGCACGGGCGCGCTCCTCGCACTGCCCCTGGTACAGGCCGCCGCCGTACTGGCGGCAGAACTCCCGGAGATCCCTGAGCCGGAGGAGCCGGAGGAGCCGGAGGAGCCGGAGGAGCCGGAGGAGCCGGAGGAGCCGGAGGAGCAGCCGACGGACTCGAAGGAGTCCAAGGACCCGGAGGACCCGGAGGACCAGTAGTCCCGAGCGGGTCCTACACAGCGCCGCCGAGATCGGGATCACTCAGCCGTCGCTCAACTTCGCCCTGTTCCGCTCCGTCTTCGCATGTGACGTATGCCTCGGCCGCGCCGCGAGCACCCGGAGTGGATGAGATGAACACGGCCCGATTGAGCCCCGCCGATGAACACCGCCCGATGAACACCGTCGCCCTCCTGGCGCGCACCGAGTGGGGGCCGCTGTACGCCGCCGTACGGGCCGGATGGGCCGACCGGCGGCGCAGGGCGATGCCGGTGGCCGTGGCCGCGGTCTGCCTGACGGCGCTCCTCCACTTCATGGACGCGCGGCCCTGGGGGCACGGCTTCGTGCAGGCAGTCGGCGGCGTACGAGCCGAGGACCCCCTGTGGCTCTCCCTGCTCCGCACCCCGCTCTCACTCTTCGTACCGGCCCTGCAGCTGCCCGCCTGGGGCGGGCTGCTGCAGATCCTCATCGTGTTCGGGATCGCCGAGCTCAGCATGGGCCGGCGGCACACCCTGCTCATCGCGTACGCGGCGACCCTGGCCGGCACGCTGTACGCACGCCTGGGTATCTGGCTGGGCCCGGACGTCCCGCTCGGGCTGCCCGCGTCGGACGCGCGGGTCGTGGACACCGGCCCGTCGGCGGCGGTGGTCGGGCTCGCCGTCCTCATGTGCTGCCGCTACCGGGCGTACGCCACGGCGGGGCTGGTCGTCTCGTCGATGGCGGCCGAGGTGCTCGTCAAGGAGAACCTCGCGGGCAAGGAACACCTCGCGGCCATCGCGTCGGTGCTCGTGGTGTGCGGGGTCACGGAGCTGCGTCAGCGGTGTTCGGGCATGCGGGCGGTTTCCGGGTCAGGTCTGCCACCGATCCAGTCCTGAACCCGGCGGCTGAGCCCGGTCCAGCGGCGGTCGTGGCGGAAGGCGCGCAGGCGGGCGCGGGCCCGGGCGCGCGGGCGGCTCCGGTAGAAACGCTTGGCCCACGGGGAACCGGGCCGGGCGAGCCGGATGGCGCCGATCAGGGCGACGAACGGGATGACCACGCCGAAGATCGCGGTACGCGCCTTGCCCTTGGTCAGGGCAAGCAGCGCGAAGAGGAAGTTCACGGCCACACTCAGCGCGGCGCCCCCGCGGTCCTGCAGCTCGTCCTCGTCGAGGTCGTTGACGCCGAAGGGCAGGAAGCCACCGAGCAGCAGAGCCACCATGGCCGCCGTGACCACCACGACCTCGACGCTCTTGCGGCCCTGCTCGGTCCAGTAGACGTCGTCGAGGTGCAGGATCAGCGCGAACTCGTCGAGTACCAGGCCCACGCCCATCCCGAAGATCACCGCGCACACCATCGAGCCGACGCCGCTGCGCCCACCGGCCACCGCGCCGAAGCCTCCGGCGACGGTCAGGATCACTCCGGGGACGACGTGGTGGATGTGCACACCGCCGGTGTTGACATTGCGGAACGGGCCCTTGCCCGCGCGGATGAGCCGGGTGATGACCCGCGTGATCGCGAACGTCAGCACGAACGACGCGAGCGCCAGCAGCAGCGGCAGCTTTCCCGGCTCGACGATGTTCCGATACCACCAGTCACCCATGGAGCCATCCTGCGGCCGGATCGGGCCCACCGCAGGCCGTGGCATACCCTGCGGCGGTGTCCGACACCTCTGCGACTGCCTGGCCGGACGGCGTCCGCTTCGCCTTCGGCACCCTCACCGTGCTCCCCGTGAAGGTGTTCCGCTGGGACCGCGAGGCCGCCCGCGCTGGCATGCTCTGCGCACCCGTCGCCGGGCTGGTCGTGGGTCTGTGCTCGGCCGCGGCGGGCGGACTGCTGCTGCTCCTGGGCGCCGGACCGCTGCTCGCCGCCGTGGCCACCACCGCGACACCCGCCGTGCTCACGCGCGCACTCCACCTCGACGGGCTCGCCGACACCGCGGACGGCCTCGGCAGCGGCAGGCCCGCCGAGGACGCGCTGCGCATCATGAAGCAGTCGGACATCGGCCCGTTCGGGGTCGTCGCCCTGCTCTTCGTACTGCTCGCCCAAGTGGCGGCGCTCTCCCAGGCGTACGAGTCCTCCTGGGCCCGCGGCGCGTTCGCGGCCGTCGCCTCGGCGTGCGCCGCCCGGCTCGCGCTCACCCTGGCCGCCCGTACCGGTGTGCCGCCGGCCCGCCCCGACGG
>CAMLJW010000355.1 GCA_946480485.1 uncultured Streptomyces sp.
GATCGCCGAGGACGCTGGGCAGGTAGTTGCTGCGCCGCTCGTACCGCGGCCGGTAGACGACGCCGATCGCCCGGTGGGCGCGCTCCTCGGCGATCCAGCCGTGCTCGTCGTGCAGGGGCCGCCCGTGGACGGGGCCCGGAGGGAAGACGAACAGGGACCGCTCCCCGGGCAACGCCCGGTGCATGGCGTGTTCGACGCTGCCGTCCCGGGCCGGCGGCACGCGCAGCACGGCCGGGCGCGCGCCCCACCGGTCCGCGGCGATCACCGTGCCCTCGTACGATCCGAAGCCGACGAGCACCACGCCCTCCGCCAGGTGCCGCTCGCGGGCCAGCTGGCCGACGTTGACCAGGCCGGCGTCGGCCATGTCGGTGGCGCGGGCGTCCCCGATGTGGGTGTTGTGCTCCCAGACCACCGCCTTGGCGTCCGGACCATGATGCTCCATGAGCCGGTCGAGGGTGTCGGCCATGTGCAGGTCGCGGATGTTCCACGACTCCGTGCCGCCGTGCAGCATGGCCCGGTAGTAGCGGTCGGCTCCGGCCAGCACCTCGGCGTTCTGCCGGGCGACGAACTCCGCGAGGTCACCGGTCACGGGCGCGGCCCGGGCAGCGCCCTCTCGGCCCCCGGTGAGCAGGGCGACCACCTCCGGCTCGCAGCCGTACGGCACCAGCTCGGTGGCCAGGGCGCAGGGCCGGGGATCCTCGGCGTACGGCTCGAAGCATCGGTACGCCTCCAGTGCCCGGTCGACCAGGTCGGGGTCATGGACCCGCAGATGGTCGAGGACCGCGTGCAGCGACTCCCACAGGCTGTACACGTCGAGGCCGAAGAAGCCGACCCGCGGCTCGCCCGACAGCCTCGCGTTGTGCTCGCGCAGCCATCGGGCGAACGCCAGCACCTCCGTGTTCGCCCACAGCCACGTCGGCCACCGTCGGAAGCTCTCCAGCACCTCCCGCGGGTCCTCGGGCGCACTCCGCGCGCCGGTGACCGAACGGTGCAGGGCCAGGCAGTCCGGCCAGTCGCCCTCCACGGCCACGAAGGAGAAGCCCCTCTCCTCGATCAGCCTGCGGGTCACAAGGGCCCGCAGGCGGTAGTACTCGGCGGTACCGTGCGTGGCTTCACCCAGCAGTACGTAACGGGCGTCGCCGATCCGTTCCAGCAGCACGTCGAGCGAGTCCGGTCCGGACAGCGGCAGCGCGTCCCGCCGGATGCGCCGCAGGTCACCGGCATCGGCTGCGACAGCGGTCGTCGAGGTCACGTCCCACCCCTCCCACGTGTTCGCTCGCCCTGACATGGGCGCTTTGTGATCGGCAACTTCGAGTACCCGACCGGCCGGGTCCTCACGCGTCCGCGCATGGAGGAACCTGGACCGGGTACTCGCGGTGTGCCCAAGTACCGGCCCACAGGCGCTTGCCGGTGCTCATTACGGAAGGTCCACGGAGGTTGACCATGGCTCATCAAGTCCGGGAGCTCATGACGGCGGACCCGGTGACGGTGACGGAGCGGACGCCGCTCCCCGAGGTCGCCCGGCTCATGAAGGAGAGGAACATCGGCGACGTCATCGTCACCGAAGAGGACCGTGTACGCGGTCTGGTGACCGATCGCGACCTGGTGGTACGGGCCATGGCCGAGGAGCGTGACCCCGCCGCCACCACGGTGCGAGACGTCTGCAGCACCGACCTCGTCACCATCTCTCCGCAGGACGAGATCGAAGAGGCGGTCCGGCTGATGCGCGAGCACGCGCTGCGGCGGCTGCCGGTCGTCGAGGAGGGGCATCTGGTCGGCGCCCTCAGCATCGGCGACCTGGCCCTCGAACGCGACCCCGGCTCCGCGCTCGCCGACATCAGCGCTGCGGAGCCGAACAAGTAGGGCGAGCGACAACAAGCGACCAACGACAACGCAACAGATGCCCGGCGGCCGGCCGTCTTCTTCGGTGCCCTGACCACACATGCGTGCGGAACAAACGGGCACCCGGAGGTCATGGTCGGCGAGAGGGACGACGACAGGCAGGCCCGCGGGCAGGGTGAGAGCGGCCACCGGCTCGTGCCGCACACGGCCGACGTGCGCATCGAGGCCTGGGGCACCACGCAGGAGTGCTGCCTCGTGGAGGCCGTACTGGCGATGGTCGAGAGCTTCGCGGACATCTCCGCGGTACGGCCGACCGCGATGCAGCGAACTCAGCTCTCCGGGGTCAGCGACGACGACCTCCTGGCCGCGCTGCTGGACGAGGTCGTCTTCCGCCTCGACGTGCACGGCCAGGTGCCGGTGGATGTCGAGGTGGAGTCGGACGCGCCCGGCGGCGCCCTCGACGTACGGCTGGCGGTCGCCGACCTGTCGGACGTGGAGATCACCGGTGCGGTACCGAAGGCCGTCTCGTGGAACGAGCTGCGCATCGGCCCGGGGCCGTACGGCTGGTCGTGCGAGGTGACGATCGACGTATGAGCCTGTGACGGCCAAGGCGTGCGGTGCGGCGTCATCCCCCCTTCATCACATCACCCCTTCACCACGCCCAGCGGAACCAGCCGCGCGACCGTGCGGCACAGCCCCGCGCCCTCGCTCGCCCGCACCACCGCGCTCACGTCCTTGTACGCCTCCGGGGTCTCCTCCGCCAGCCCGCGCAACGATCGGGGCCGTACCGCGATGCCGCCCCGTTCCAGCCGGGCCCGCAGCTCCTTCCCCGCGACCGCACGCGCGGCCTGGTGACGGCTCATCACCCGGCCCGCGCCGTGGCAGGTGGAGTGGAACGCGTCACCGCCGGGCACGCCGGCCAGTACGTAGGAGGCCGTGCCCATGGTGCCGGGGATGAGTACCGGCTGGCCGAACTCCCGAAGCTCCTCGGGCAGTTCGGGGTGTCCGGGAGGAAAGGCCCGGGTGGCGCCCTTGCGGTGCACACACAGCTCGCGCCGCGTTCCGTTCACCGTATGGGTCTCGATCTTGGCGAGGTTGTGGGACACGTCGTACACGAGAGAGAGCCGGGCACCGGCGGCGCGGCGGAAGATCCGCCGGGCCGCGTCGGACAGCAACTGGCGGTTCGCGCGGCCGTAGTTGGCGGCCGCGGCCATCGCGCCGAGATACGCCCGCCCCTCGGGCGAGTCGACCGGGGTACAGGCCAGTTGCCGGTCGGGGACCGTGATGCCGTACCGGTTCATGGCGCGGTCCATCGCCCGTACGTGATCGGTGCAGATCTGGTGCCCGAGCCCGCGCGAACCACAGTGGATCATCACGCACACCTGGTCGGTGGCCAGGCCGAAGGCGGCGGCGACCCGCTCGTCGTACACCGCGCTGACCTGCTGGACCTCCAGGAAGTGGTTGGCGGAGCCCAGGCTGCCGACCTGGCCGAGGCCGCGTTCCCGCGCCCGCCCGCTCACCTGCGCCCCGTAGGCATCGGGGACGGCGCCGCCGTCCTCGCAGCGGGTGAGGTCGCGTGCCTCACCGTGGCCGCGCTCCACGGCGTACCGGGAGCCGGCCTCCAGGATCCGCCCCAGTTCACCGGGGCCGCTCAGCCGCCACACCCCGCCGGGGCCCGCCCCACGCGGGATCGCCCGGTCAAGGCCGTCCATGACCGCGGGCAGCGCGGGCGCCAGCGACTCCCGGTCAGCGTCGGCGGCCAGCAGCCTTACCCCGCACGAGATGTCGAAGCCGACCCCTCCGGGTGAGACCACTCCGCCCTCGTCCAGATCGGTCGCCGCCACGCCACCGATGGGGAAGCCGTAGCCCCAGTGGATGTCCGGCATGGCGTACGAGGCGCCGACGATGCCCGGTAGCGTGGCCACGTTGACGACCTGCTCCAGCGACTGCTCGGCGTCCCTCAGCAGATCCCGGGAGGCGAACACGACTCCCGGTACGCGCATGTTCCCCCGCGGTTCGATGCGAAAGCGGTAGGGACGCTCCTCGACGAGTTCCATCACGGCCTCCCGTGGCGTGTGCGTGGACGCCTCAGCTGCTCTTCTCGTCGTCCCCGTCGTCCCCGTCGCCCCCGTCGTCCTCGAGGACGGCACGCCAGCCCGTCCACCGCTGGACGGTGACCACGATCACCGGCCCGTGCGGCGGCTGCCGGCGGTAGTGGACGTACTTCCGCCGCAGCAGCGCGACCGCGGTGGCGTGCTCGTCCCGGACCGACGCCTCCGACGCGTGGGGCGACACGATCCGTGCGTCACCGTCCGCCCGTACCCACCAAAGCCGGTCCCAGTCCTCGTCGTACGCGTCCGCCAGCAGACACACGGCCGGATTGGCCGCGATATTCCGCAGCCGCTTCAGCCGAACCGCGCTCTTCGGCTTGTCATCGACCGCCGTCACGATCACGTCGCCGGCTTGCGCGGGCCGAGCGGCCCGCGCGAACACGATCGGCACGAGGTGAGGCCGCCCCTCGGCGTCCACCGTCGCCAGCCGCGCCACCCGGGCGGCGCCGAACCGCCGCCGCGCGTGGTCCGCCTCCATCTCCGGCACGATCACCTCCCGGCGTGAGAGACACCGGCACGAGTATCCGAAACCGGGTGACCCACACGTGACGTGAGGCATCCTCCCCCCGCGGCACGGCAGTACAGCCGAGGCGTCTGCCCGCAGGTATCAGGGCGCCCGGCCGGGGTCATCCGGCGCGATGCGGCCACGCCAGGCTCCGGATTCGGACCCGCGGTGCTCGATGTACTCCTTGAAGCGACGCATGTCTCCCTTGATGCGCCGGTCGATCATTCCGGCCATGTCCGCGGTCTTCTCCGCGACACCACCGGGTTCTACGTCCATCACCAGCTCCACCCGGGTGTGCGTGTCGTCCAGGCGCTGGAAGCGGACCATGCCCTTCTGTCGGGTGTCACCGGTGGTGGTACGCCAGGTGACCCGCTCATCAGGAAGCTGGTCGACGATCTCCGTGTCGAACTCCCGCCGTACTCCACCGATCTTGGTGGTCCAGTGGTTGTGGCGGTCGTCGAGCTGCGTGACCTCCTCGACTCCCTCCATGAAGTTCGGGAACTCCTCGAACTGCGTCCACTGGTTGTAGGCGGTACGGACGGGGACCTCGACTTCTACCGTTTCCTTGACCGTGCTCATCTCTGCGCCTCCTTGTCGCTGACCGCCGCGACAGGGCCACCGACCCCGCCGCTCAGATCTCGTATCGGCTACTGCAGCGGGTACCCGAGAGCAGCCCGCTCACCGCTGAACGGCAGACCTGTTTCACCCGACCCTCCGGGAGGGACACGGCTGCGCCCGGGCCGCCCAGGCCGCCCGGGTACGAAACAAGGGGGCCGTTGACGACTCAGACGACTCAGACGCCTTGGACGCCTTGGACGCCTTGGACGACTCGGATGAAAGTCGCCTTGCGCCGGCCCGTCAGGGCCCCGTGGCGGCTTCGGCGCGAGACAGGGCGACTGCCAGTACGGTCAGCAGCGCATCGCGGACCGAACCCATTTTCCGGGCGTCGAAGACGATCAGCGGTACGTGCGCGGCGATGTCCAGTGCCCACCGCACCTCGTCAAGGTCGTGCTCGACCTCCCCGTCGAACGCGTTGACGGCGACCGCGAAGGGGACGTCCTTGTGCTCGAAGTAGTCCACCGCCGCGTAGCAGTCGTCCAGCCCGGCCGGGAAGTCCTCGCCGGTCACTGGTCGACGTCCACGGCTGCGACGCCGTACATGGACGCGCAGGGGGCGCAGGCGTACAGGGCGTCATCCCGCAGTATCGGCACCGGAAACCTGGGGT
>CAMLJW010000356.1 GCA_946480485.1 uncultured Streptomyces sp.
CCGCCGGGTGCCCGGCCTGAGCCAGTCCGTGCAGGGGGCCCTGGACGCCGCCGCGGTCCTCGCCCACCGGGACTCCTCCACCTCCCACTGGAACGACGAGCGTCAGGTCCAGTGGCTCGACGGCACCGGAGCCCACCTCCACCGCGGCCACGGGCGGCTCGCCGGACCGCGCCGGGTCGCGGTCACCGGGCCGGAGGGCGAGCACCACGAGCTCACCGCACGGCACGCCGTGGCCGTCTGCACCGGCAGCCGCGCCCTGGTGCCCGACCTGCCGGGCATCGACCGGGTCAAGCCGTGGACCAGCCGCGAGGCCACCAGCGCACAGGCGGTGCCGGGCCGTCTCGTAATCGTCGGCGGCGGTGTCGTCGGCGTCGAGATGGCCACCGCATGGCAGGCCCTCGGCGCCCGGGTCATGGTCCTCGTACGGGGCAAGGGCCTGCTGCCCCGCATGGAGCCCTTCGCCGGTGAACTGGTCGCCGAGGCGCTGACGGAGGCGGGCGCTGACCTGCGCACCGGCACGTCGGTGGAGTCGGTGACGCGGGACGGCCCGACGGTCGTGGTCACGACCGACAAGGGGGAGCGGATCGAGGCCGACGAGATCCTCTTCGCCACGGGCCGCGCTCCGCGCACCGACGACATCGGGCTCGACACGGTCGGCCTGGAGCCCGGCTCCTGGCTCCCTGTCGACGACAGCTGCCGGGTGACGGGCAGCGCGTGGCTGTACGCGGTGGGCGACGTCAACCGCCGTGCCCTGCTGACCCATCAGGGCAAGTACCAGGCCCGCATCGCCGGTGCCGCCATCGCCGCGCGCGCCGCCGGCGTCCCCCTCCTGGAGTCCGACCCGTGGGGCGCCCACGCCGCCACCGCCGACCACGCCGCCGTTCCCCAGGTCGTCTTCACCGACCCGGAGGCCGCCGCGGTCGGTCTCTCCCTTGCCGAGGCGGAACAGGCCGGTCACCGCGTCCGCGCGGTCGACGTCGACCTCTCCTCGGTCGCCGGCGCCGGCCTCTACGCCGACGGCTACCGGGGGCGCGCCCGCATGGTCGTCGACCTCGACGAGGAAATCCTCCGCGGCGTCACCTTCGTCGGCCCGGGAGTAGGCGAACTCCTGCACTCGGCGACGATCGCGGTCGCCTCAGAGGTCCCGGTGAACCGGCTCTGGCACGCGGTACCGGCGTATCCGACCGTGAGCGAGGTGTGGCTGCGGCTGCTGGAGACGTACCGGGACGCGTAGGAGCGAGCTTTTCCGCTGTCCGGCCTCCGCTGACCGGTCCCGGACCGCCCGGATGACCGGAGCCCCCGAATGTGAGCCACGCCACGAACATGGTCGGGAACCCGTCGCCACCGCCGACCGACTTCTGGAGCGCAACGGCAGAACACGGCCCGTCCCCAGCCGCACCTGCCCACACCTGCCCCGGAGAAGCCAGCCGATGACCACCACTCCCTCGACCGAGACGGACGACGCCCCGGACTCCCTGGACTCGCCGGACTCCCCGCAATCCGTCGCTCCCTCCCCGCAGCGCAGCCTCCGGGCGCCGCTGCGTGCCCTGGTGCTGCGGTTGCACTTCTACGCCGGAGTGCTCGTCGCCCCCTTCCTGCTCGTCGCCGCCACGACCGGGTTGCTGTACGCGGCGTCGTTCCAGGTCGAGAAGATCGTGTACGCCCATGAGTCGACCGTCCCCGTCGGCGACCGCGAGCTGCCCATCTCCGAGCAGGTGGCCGCCGCCCGCAAGGCCCACCCGCAGGGCACGGTCTTTGCCGTACGCCCCTCGCCGGAGGCGGACGCGACCACCAGGGTGCTGTTGTCCCGGGTCCCGGGCGTCGACGATGGCCACACCCTCGCCGTCTTCGTCGACCCGTACACCGGTGAGGTGCGTGGCGCGCTCGAACAGTACGGATCCACGGGCGCGTTGCCGTTGCGCACCTGGATCGACGAGTTCCACCGCGACCTGCACCTCGGCGAGACCGGCCGGCTCTACAGCGAGCTGGCCGCCAGCTGGCTGTGGGTGATCGCGGGCGGCGGCCTGGTGCTCTGGTTCAGCCGCCGTCGTACGCAGCGGAAGATCCGCACCACCAGCGGTCGCCGTCGCACGCTGGGCCTGCACGGCACGGTCGGCGTCTGGGCGGCGGCCGGGTTCTTCTTCCTGTCGGCGACAGGTCTGACGTGGTCGGCGTACGCCGGGTCGCACATCGACGCGCTGCGCACCTCGCTCGACCAGGCCACCCCCTCGGTGTCGGCGTCGGCGGACGGCGAGCACGCCGGCCACGAGTCCGCCTCGGCCGACGGAGGCGTCGAGCACGGCGTCGGCCTCGACAAGGTCCTGGCGGCAGGCCGGGCGGAGGGCCTGGGCAACCCGGTGGAGATCGTCCCGCCCGCCGACGCGTCGTCCGCGTACGTCGTACAGCAGATCCAGCGCAGCTGGCCCACCAAGCAGGACGCGGTCGCCGTGGACCCGACGACCGGCGAGGTGACCGATGTGGTGCGCTTCGCCGACTATCCGGTGCTGGCGAAGCTGACCCGCTGGGGCATCGACGCGCACACCGGTGTCCTGTTCGGTGTCGTCAACCAGATCGCACTGATGGGCCTCGCACTCTGCCTGATCCTGCTGATCCTGTGGGGTTACCGCATGTGGTGGCAGCGCGGCCGCGACTCCGCCTTCGGCCGTCCCGTCCCGCGCGGTGCCTGGCAGCAGGTCCCGCCCCATGCCCTGGTCCCGCTGATGGCCGCCATCGCCGTCCTCGGCTACTTCGTGCCACTCCTCGGCATCCCGCTGGCGGCCTTCGTCGCGATGGATGTGGCACTCGGCGAGATCGCCTACCGGCGCGGAAAACGCACGTACGCGCGGTAGCCACAACAGGGTGGGCGCGCCCGATGGTCGCAGCGCGCTGTTTCTGATCAACGTGACATCCGGGGAAACGGAACGGATGATCGAAGAGAAGGGTCGCCGTGCGTCCCGACTCGGGCGACCCTGTCGGTATGGGTGTGGTGCAGGTACGGGTGTGGTGACAAGCCCATGGAAACCGGGCGCACCGACTGAACGGCCTGACCAACGGAACGGCACGCCGGGCAGCGCTGGGCGTCGAGCATCTTGCCTTCCCACTTTTCCGTATCGGAGATCTGCATACGAGGGAGAAAAGAGCATGTCGGAGGGACAGATCGCAGAAGATGGAATGGGTTCGTTCGGGCCGGAGAATAATTCCCGCCGCTTCCTTGCTCCTCATGAGGAAGCCCAGTCCGACCTCCGGCGTACCGGGATTGATCCGAATTTCTGGTATCCAGTCGCTGTCTCCGCGAGCCTGCCGAAGAACAAGACATTCGCTGCCACGTTCGCGGGTGAGCGGATCGCGTTGTATCGCGGCGCGAGCGGAACGGTCTACGCGTTGGAGGACCGGTGTGCCCACCGTCAGGTACCGCTCAGTATGGGTGTCGTGGAAGGAGAGACGCTTCGCTGCTGTTATCACGCCTGGGCCTACCGAGGTAACGGCCGCATCTCCCAGATCCCCTATCTGCCCAAGGGAGTCGACCGTCCGCCGCGCGCTGTGCGCGCCTATCCGATCCGAGAAGCCTATGGGCTTCTGTTCGTCTTCCCGGGCGACCCTGAGAAGGCGGCCACGACACATTTGCCCAAGCTCCCGGAGTTCCACTCCCCCAAGTACAGAACCATGACGTTCTCGCGCACCGTGCACTGCCACTACTCGTTCATGCACGAAAACCTGCTCGACATGAACCACCAGTTCTTGCACCGGGGCATCCTTGGCAAGATCCGGCCCAAACTCCTCGGGTACGACATCGGACCGCGATCCGCGGAGGCCCGGTACCTGTTCATCCCTGCCGGTGGAAGGAAGGACCGTGGCGCCGGCCTGCTGTCCGCCGAGGGGGTCCGTGGTAGCACAACACCCGACGTTGTCACCATCCGCACCGACTACCCCTACCAGACGCTCCAAGCGGTCCCCGAAAATGCCGAAGCCCCGGCGTTTTCCCTCTGGGTGGCCTACGTGCCGGAGGATGCCGAGCAGCGCACCAATCACGCCTATGGGCTGCTCATGATCGCGAAGCCTCCGCTACCTGGAGCTCTCCATCTTGCCTGGCCGTTCATCCGGCGCTTCACCGAACGCGTGTTCGCCGAGGATCGGAGGGCGGTCGAGGCCGAGCAGCGGGCCTGGGACGAGCAGGGAGAGGACTGGAATCAAGAGGTCTTCCCACTGATCCTCGACGTCCGCAAGGTACTGCGCAGCAACGGCGTCCCTATCAGCCCCGATTCCGCCGTGTGTCGATCCGCCGCATGGTGCGGCCATGCGCTGCCCGCCAACGAGAAAGGGCCCGTGTAGGGCGCCTGGCCGCGGGTAATCGGTCAAGGAAGCCGGATGTGGAGGTGAGAGCGATGCTCTTGTTGGCGCTCTTGCTGGTGCTGGCCACCGGCGCGTTCACGGCCATCGCCGTCGTGGAGAACTTTTCGCGTGGACCTGATTACGCCGTGGAGATGTTTGGCAATCAGATCGCGACGCTGAATGCGCCGGGACTCTTTCTTTCCGGCGTGGGACTGGCACTGATCTTCTGCCTGGGGCTGGCCGGGCTCGCCGCCGGACTGAGGCGGCGTCATCGTGCGCGTGGAGTCCGGGCATCCGTGCCGGTCGCGTCCACGACAAGGCAGCGGGACGCCCAGGGCCCCACGCCGCCGCGATCGGTTCACCGCCGACGGGGCTGGCACCTCTTCGGGCACTGACGCAGGCACAGCTCAGACCGCCGGCCGCTGTTGTCGTTGATGACCGTCACCTGAGAGAAGGTTTTGCGGGCCCCCACGAGGGGGACGGCTGTTGTTTTGACAAGGTTTGTGATCTCTGGCCAGGCTCGGTCACTAGCCGTCGCAGAAGTCAACTGCCTTGCCACTGAGGTCACTTGCGCATCTATAGTGCTCTGCGATCTGACGTCATGCTGTGCGAGGCGCACGGCCTGGGTGGGGGAGTGCCTGTGGAGCAGCAACAACTGAATGCCGTGCTGGCACGCCTGGCGATCAGAAGCAGGTTCCGCCGGACAAGGCTCCGGTTCGGGCGCCGGACCGGCGCACTGGTGTTTCAGATCGAGGGCGAGCCCGGCGATACCAGCCGGTGGCTCGACGGGTTTCGGGAACGCTGCGACGAGGTCCTGCCCGTGAGCAGCCCCGACGCCGTGCGGCCGGAAGAGACGCTCGAGCAGCAAGTTGTCGAGCAGTTGCGGGACATCGTTGAGGCATGTGGGTACGAGGGCAGGCCGCGCTATGCCCTGCCGATCGTCTTTCCGCGGTTCGCGGCGGCACGCACCGCGCTGTACGACTGGCAACCTGATGAGGGGCAAGGCGAACGCCAGCAGCTCGACAGTCTCCTGCGGGCGGTCAAGGAAGCGATCACACAGGCCAAGAGCCTCTCCCTCCAGGAGCTTCGCGTCCGGTTGGAGGGGATAGCCACCGACCAGAACGTCGCCCTGCAGCTGAGCGGACTCGTCGGAGTCGTGCTCCGGGTGACCAGCGCAGTGCGCTTCCCTTATCGCAGGACCATGCGCTGGTTCAGGGTCGTGCGGTTCAACCACCTCGCGCACAACGCCAAGCTGTGCAAAGAACTCCGCACGTGGCGCGACAAGGCCCCGCAAGAGAAGCAGCTGCTGCTGGTCGAATCGCTGCTGGCGGACATCGAC
>CAMLJW010000357.1 GCA_946480485.1 uncultured Streptomyces sp.
TGTTCGGGCGTGTACTTCGGGGCGTACCAGCAGGCGGGCGGGGTCCAGGGCGTGGCGGAGGTGACGGGACCGGTGGATTCGCCGCTGCCGTTCTTCGAACGGTCGAAGACAATGCCGCCAGCGGTGGAGGAGATGGTGTCACCGTCAACACCACCCGATGGGCGGGTTCCACCACCGAATGAGTCTTCGCCTGGAGGGGTTGGTTCGGCATGGGCGGCGGGCGCCGAAACCGCACAGACGGAGCCCGCTATCAGCGCAACGGCCGCGATGTGAAAGAGCCGGCTCATGGCTGGCACCTGTCAGCGCCTCGGGTAGAGGCGATCTTCATGAGCACCCAGACCCCGTCATCGTTCTTCTCCACCTGGGCGCCATAAGCGACGTAGCTCTTCTTGGAGACCTTCGTCTTCTTGATCTCATTGGTCTTGATGACCCGGCTGAAGGCCTTGCTCTCGTCCGCGCAGTAGCTGAGCGAAGCGGTGTTCTTGGAACTCACCGTGACCTGACGGTCGAAGTAGCGCACGGTTCCAGTGACCGTCCAGCCGACGTCCGTAAACGCTTTGACCCACTTCTCGGCGGCCACCGCGCCCTCACCCTCCGTATAGAACTCCAGGGCGGGCAGCCGCGGGTTCTGGGCAACTATGGCCGCGTCCAGCGCGCGAATGAGCTCCGCGTTGTCCTTCAAAACGGCATTCTTGACAGCGTCACCGGACTGCTCCGGGCTGAAGGTGTGTGTCAGATCCGACGGGAGCTCGATCTTCGGGCGGTCGACGGAGGCCGCAGCACTCTCGCTCGGCGACGCCGACTTCGCGCTGCCGGTGTCGGCACCCGCGATCTTGTCGTTGTCCTTGGGACTGTCATCGCTACCGCCGCAAGCGGACAGCGACAGGGTCGCGGCAGCGCTCAGTGCAATCGCTGCTAGCAGGGTGGGGCGGCGGTTCACTGACGACTCCCTGTGGGGCGAGGGTTCACATGAGCGGGGCAACGCTACCGATGTGGCGATGGTGACGCCAAACTGAATTACCTTGAGGGCGGCTCCATATCGACTTCAAGACACCCATAAATCCACAAACGACAGTCCATGACTTCAACCGGGTGCTCGACTGTGTGCGTGGGGCTGACGCGCCCTCAGCCAGCCGCCCTCGCCCGCCCCGTGACCGCGCATCGGCTTGTGAGCGGGCCGTCGGCGACGTCGTCCGTGCCGCCCTCCGGCCGGGGCTCCGTGGGGATATTCAAGCTGGGATATCCAGGCACCCCCAGGCCCCGGCTGCCGCTCACTCCGGCGCTGGTCGCGCAACTCGTCAACGGCCACCCGGCCACGGTCGATCCGGCACGACGCGGAGACGGGAAAGTACGTGACGGCGAAGTCGGACGCCGACGGCGAGGTGCTGAAGCAGAGTTTTCGAATCCGCTGGTCCGCCAAGCCAGACGGGCTCTCGTACACCTCTTTCCGCTACGGGCGTTGAAGCGTGCCCACGGCGGCTACGAGGTCGCCGTCGCCAACACCGGGCGGCCGGTGAAAACAGCTGGCGGCCCTGTGCGGCTGAGCTGCAAACACGGTCGGCACGGCCGCGCGGAAAAGGCGAAGGCCCGGTGGTCGTCATGACCATCGGGCCTTCGCCTCACATGAGGATCGTGGAGATGGCGGGAATCGAACCCGCGTCCAACGGTGCGGAACCAGGGCTTCTCCGTGTGCAGTTCGCTGCGCGTTTCTCGGCCCCGGCGATCACGCGAACAAGTCGCCGACGGGCCCAGTCACTGTTTGATTTCCCCCTGCGCCCCGTGACCGGGCTCAGAGGTTTAGTCCCCTAGCTGATGCCAGGATCCGGGTCGGGAACACTCCCGGGCTGACACTCCCATGAGAGAGGCTTAGCGTCGCTGCTTAATTAAACGCAGAGGGCGTAAGCGTCGGGAGAATCGCACTTGGTATCGGCGATTATTGGTTTCGGCCTGTGGTTTACGAGATCATGGCCGCTTCCTCGACACGCTTCCCCTGCTTCGACAGCCGCTGTCGAAACCGATCATCCCCATGTTCATTTTTCAAACCCCGCACCCGCTGTGGGATGCAGGCCCCATCATACGTGATCAACGCGGGCATGGGCGAGCGTATTCCCGGAGCGTCCGCGACCACACCCGCGCCTGGACTGGACTGCACCCACGCGTAGACCACACCCACGCCTGGACTACGCCCGCTGCCGCCGCCGTACCGCCGCCACCGCACGGTCCGTCTCCCGCCGGTCCTGCTTCTCGCGCAGGGTCTGCCGCTTGTCGTACTCCTTCTTGCCCTTCGCCAGCGCGATCTCGACCTTGGCCCGGCCGTCCTTGAAGTACAGCGCGAGGGGCACGATCGTGTGACCCGTCTCCTGGGACTTCGACTCCAGCTTGTCGATCTCCTCGCGGTGCATCAGGAGCTTGCGCTTGCGTCGGGCACTGTGGTTGGTCCACGTCCCCTGGCTGTACTCGGGGACGTGCACGTTGTACAGCCACGCCTCGTGCCCCTCCAGCGCCACGAAGCCGTCGACCAGCGACGCTCGCCCCTGGCGCAGGGACTTCACCTCGGTGCCCATGAGCACCAGACCGGCCTCATAGGTGTCGAGGATGTGGTAGTCGTGCCGCGCCTTCTTGTTCTGCGCGATCAGCTTGCGCCCTTTTTCCTTAGCCATAGTGTGGCCATTTTCGCACTATGAGGGGTCCCCGAGGCCACTCAATACCGTCTCGGCCCGCTCCAGGGCGCTCCCCTCGACCTCCAGGTCGGGGGTGATGCCGCGTCCGTCGACCTTGCGCCCGGAGGGAGTGCGGTAGTGCCCGACGGTCAGCTCGGCGACGGAGCCGTCGGGCAGCCGGCTCGGCATCTGGACCGAGCCCTTGCCGAAGGTCCTGGAGCCCACGACGACCGCGCGGCCGCGGTCCTGCACGGCGCCCGTGAGGAGCTCGGCCGCGCTCATCGTGCCGCCGTCGACGAGCGCGACCAGGGGTCTGGTGGTGTCGCCGCCCGGCTCCGCGTGCAGGGCGCGCTGCTCGCCGCGTACGTCGTACGTCGCCACGAGGCCGCCGTCGAGGAAGGTGGAGGCGGCGGTGACCGCCTCGCTGACCAGGCCGCCGGAGTTGCCACGCAGGTCGAGGACGATCCGGGCGCCGGTGGTGGCGTCGGCGACGGCGGACCGTACGCGGTCGCCGGAGCCCTTGGTGAAGGCGACGACCTTGATCACGGTGACGTCGCCGGCGAGCTCGCGTACCGTCACGGATTCCGTGGACAGCCGCGCCCGGCGCAACGTTTCGCTCCACGTGCGCGTGCCGCGTTCCAACCCCAGGGAGACGGCGGTACCGGCGGGCGCGTCGGTGGCGTCCCCGCGCAGTAAGGAGACGACCTCCGTCACCGGGCGGCCGTTGACGCGCTTGCCGTCGACGCTGCGCAGCCGGTCCCCCTTGCGGATCCCGGCGACGGCCGCGGGCGAGCCGGACCGCACCCGGGCAACTTCGATACGTCCGTCGCGCTCGCGCCGCGCCCACAGGCCGACGCCCGTGTACTGGCCGTCGAGGGCTTCCTCGAACTCCTCGTATTCCCCCGGGGAGTACACCGCGCCCCAGCGGTCGCCGCTGCGGCTGACGGCGCGCTCGGCGGCCTCCACGGGCGACTTGCCGGCGGCCATCGCCGCGGCGGCGGCATCCGCGACGTCCTCCTGATGTCCGGCGGGCGCGGAACCGGCCGAGAAGGAAGGGGATTTCCGCTCGTATCCGTCGAAGGAGCCGGTCGCGGCACCCGTGGCGATGATGCTCGCGAAGACCAACGTCAGAACCGCCCCGCGGCGAAGGCGACGGGGCGGACAGAACAGGTCTCGGCCTGACATGCCGGTGAGTCTAGGACAACGCAAGAGGCCGTACCGCTGGTTGGCGCGACGACCTCTTGGCGTGCGTCACACCTTCAGGTACTTGCGCAACGCGAAGAACGCGGCCAGAGCGGGCATCACCAGACTCGTGGCGAGGATGAGCGGCAGCTTTCCGAGGACCGCCTCCCAGCCGATGAAGTTGATCAGATTCAGCTTCTCGGACAGGGCGAGGCCGTTGTCGATGATGAAGTAGCGGGCGACCAGCAGGAAACCACAGGCGACACCACCGCCGATGAGTCCGGCGACGGCGGCCTCCATGATGAACGGCGCCTGGATGTAGAAGCCCGAGGCGCCCACGAGCCGCATGATGCCCGTCTCACGGCGACGGCTGAACGCCGACACGCGCACCGTGTTGACGATCAGCATCAGCGCGACGACGAGCATCATCGCCATGACCGCGCGGGCCGCCCAGTTCATGCCGTTGAGCAGCCCGAAGAGGTTATCCAGGATGCCCTTTTGGTCCTGCACGGACTGCACGCCATCACGGCCGTCGAAGGCGGTCGCGATGACCTGGTACTTCTCCGGGTCCTTCAGCTTGACGCGGAAGGAATCCTGCATCTGGTCCGGGGTGAGCGAGCTGGCCAGCGGGGAGTCGCCGAACTGCTCCTTGTAGTGCTTGTACGCCTCGTCGCTCGACTCGTGCGTGACGTTGTCGACGACCGACATCTTCTTCAGGTCGCTCTCGATCTGGTCCTTCTGCTCGGTGGTGACCGCTCCCTTGGCGCAGTTGGCGTCGGACTCCGCGTCGCTCTTGTTGCAGAGGAAGATCGAGACGTTGACCTTGTCGTACCAGTAGCCCTTCATCGTGTTGACCTGGTCGCTCATCAGGAGCGAGCCGCCGAACAGGGCGAGGGAGAGCGCGACCGAGACGACGACCGCGAAGGTCATCGTCAGATTGCGGCGGAGACCGACGCCGATCTCCGAGAGGACGAACTGGGCGCGCATGGCGTCTACTCAGGCCTTTCCATGGACAGCTGCGGGTGGGGGCGGTCAGTGCTGGTAGCCGTAGACACCGCGCGCCTGGTCGCGGACTAGACGGCCCATTTCCAGCTCGATGACGCGCTTGCGCATCTGGTCCACGATGTTCTGGTCGTGGGTCGCCATCACCACGGTCGTGCCCGTCCGGTTGATGCGGTCGAGCAGCTTCATGATGCCGACGGAGGTCTGCGGGTCGAGGTTTCCGGTCGGTTCGTCGGCGATCAGCAGCTTCGGCCGGTTGACGAAGGCGCGCGCGATGGCCACACGCTGCTGCTCACCGCCGGAGAGCTCGCCCGGCATCCTGCCGTCCTTGCCGCCCAGCCCCACCAGGTCGAGCACCTGGGGCACGGACTTGCGGATCTCGCCGCGCGACTTGCCGATGACCTCCTGTGCGAAGGCGACGTTCTCACCGACCGTCTTGTTCGGCAGCAGCCGGAAGTCCTGGAACACCGTCCCCAGCTGGCGGCGCATCTGCGGCACTTTCCAGTTGGAGACGCGCGCGAGGTCCTTGCCCAGGACGTGCACCTGGCCGTGGCTGGCGCGCTCCTCACGGAGGACCAACCGCAGGAAAGTGGACTTTCCGGAACCGGAGGAACCCACCAGGAACACGAACTCGCCCTTCTCGACCTCGAGGGTGACATCCCTGAGGCCGGGGCGGGTCTGCAAGGGGTAGACCATGGAGACGATGACGAAACGGAACACGGAACCACCACGGCTCGCCCCGGGAAGCTGAGCGAGACCAAA
>CAMLJW010000358.1 GCA_946480485.1 uncultured Streptomyces sp.
ACGAGGTCCGGTCCGCCGGCGGGGTCGGTGTAGTAGCGGCCCCGCGCGGTGTCCCGGGCGTGCTTGGGGTTGGTCACTCGGCCACGTCCTTCCGGGTGTTGAGGGTGTAGTGGCGGCCGGTCGGCCGGTCGTGCAGCGTCAGGAGCCCTTGGTGGGCGCGCTGGGAGAGGAAACGGCGGGCGTCGGAGCGGTAGAGGCCGCGTGCGTAGCGGGCGAGGTAGAGGTGCTGGACACGCTGGGGAGTCCACTCGCCGCCCCATGCGCGGATGGCGGTGTCGAGGACGTCGTCCCAGTCGGCGGGCCAAGTGAAGGTGACGGGCTCGGTGCTCATGCGATGGCCGCCCCACTGCGTGCCGCCGAGCGCACCGTCCGGCCCACCGTGTACGCGTGCCTCAGCCACAACATCGACTCCAGGTCCCAGCTGTAAAGGTCCGGGCCCGACCGGGGCAGGCGCGTCGCCCACTGCCCCCGGTCGGTCAGGTACACCCCGTCCCATCCGGCAGCGGCCAGCGCCTCCCAATTCGGGTACAGGCGCCCTCGGCCGATCCACTGGCTGTCGCTTTCCGGGAAGGAGCCGACGATCGCGGCGAGATGGGCTTGGTCGTCGATCAGCAGCAGCCGCGCGCCCGCCATGGGCGTGATCTCGGTGAGCCACAGACCGCTGGTGTCGGAGTCCATCTCGGCCCGACACCACTCCAGCCACGCGCTGTCGGACGGCATGCCGTTCTCAGCGCGGGCGGTGACTGGGGAAGTCCACAGGCCGGTTCCGCCCTGGGGCTTGACCCAGCCAGTACCGATGCCCCGGATGGGGCGCCAGTTGGCGGGGTCGGCCGTCAGGTTGACGTCGTGGCCCTCGGTGTGGGCGTAGACCTGAGCGGGCAGGGACGCGGCGGTGATGGTCGCGAGGCTCATGCGGCGGCCTCACCTTCGGTGCGCTGTCCGGGCACGGGGCGCGGCGCCGCGATCCGGGCCAGCCGCTCCGCCAGGCGGCCCACCTGGCGGCCGTACACCGGCACCACGCCGCCACCCGCGAACTCATCCACCAGGCGGTGCATGCGCTCGTCGAACTCGCGCCGGGCATGGGAGTCACGGCCCTGGTGGACGGCGGAGCGGAGCAGGCCCGCCATGTCGGCCAGTTCCTCCACGAGGCCCTCGGGGTCCTCGTCGGCGGCGGTGATCAGCTCGGTGAAAACGGCGGAGATGAGGAACGCGGACAGGTCGAGCTCGGCCCCGGACGGGGTGGGGTTGACGCGGATCGGGAACGGGCCGTCCACGGGAGAGTCGTTGGTGATCATCGGGTCGCGCCCTTCGAAGGAGTGGTGAGGAGCCGGGCGTCGTACTTCGCGTTGGCCACGGCGCACAGGGCCGGGTCGAACCGGCCGGACTCGATCGCACGCCGTACGGCCGGACGCGGATCGAAATCGCACGGGTCGGCGTCGTACGTCAGCCAGAACGGGACCGACACGGCCGAGCTGATGCTGAGCCCGAGCGACAGGAACGACACCCACTCGGCGAGGTCGTGGGTCTGACTCATGCGCTGCCGCCCGTCTCGGGCAGGTCGTGGCCCACGAGGTAGTCGTGGTGCAGCGGCGACTCGTACCCGTCGTCCTCACGCAGCGCCTGCACCGGCGCGATCAGCCGCGTCATCGCGTCTGGGCCTGGCGCCGTGTTGTGCGCGTGCTGCGCCTCAGCGATCAACCGCCACGTCGCGCACGTCTTCTCGACCTCCGCGAGCGCTACCTCACTGCTCGCGTGGGTGATCGCGGACGCCGCCAGCTCGTCGAGGAAGTCCGTCAAGTCGCCGCCGTCCATGAGCGCCGCCCACGGCAGCGCGGGCGGGTACCCAGACGCCTCGTCGGCCTTCTCCGTCAGCACGTACGCGATCGGGTCCTCGTCGGCGGGCCGCTCGCCCTCTGCGACCTCCGCCTCCAACGCGGCGATCCTGTCCCGCTGCGCCCTGAGCGCCTTCGCCGCGTCGTCGAGCGCCTCGTCCGTGGTGTGCCGCTCCTCCAACAGGGCGGCGACCCGAGCCCGCAGCTCACGACGGCCACGCCTTGCCGACTCCAGCGCCAACCGCAGCCGCGCGGTCTCCTGCTCCCCATCCGTGGTGTCCACCACCAGTGGGGCGCTCACAGCGACACCGGCTTCAGCGGACCGAACGCCGCCTCAACCAGCCGCCACGTCCACGCGAACGACTCACCCACCCCGGCGTCCTCCGGGTTCAACGGCTGTGGGCAAGCGAGCAGCTGCTCCCCGGACGGCGTACGACCGTTGACGACCCAGGTGTCGCCCTCCTGGTCCACGAATGCCTGCGGCGCCTGGTGCAGCGGTTGGACCCCGCTGCTGGTCTGAAATGATGTGGTCACGGTGGACCTCTGCTTTCTGAGTAGTTGAGGTGTGCCGAGGGGTCGCGCCGGTGCCAGCCGGTCAGCGGCCCCGCTTTCGTGGGTCAGGCGGCTTCGGTCTTGCTGGCCTCGTACTCGGCCAGCTCGGCGGCCTGCTTCTTGCGCTGCGCGTCCTTCGCGGCCTTGCTCTTGATCCGCCTGGCCTGCGCCGACTTGAGAGCCAGAGCCGTGTAGTGCGCTTTGCGGAGCGACTCAGCGACCGTCTGGATCTGCTCCTCGCTCGCACCTGGGTGGAGTTCGCGGGCCTTGTCGAGGAAGCGGGTGTGGTGGCTAGCCCGTCGGGCGGCCTCTGTCCGGCTCGCCCTGTCGGGGGTGTTGCTCCAGCTCTTGTGCGCGGCGAGGCGCATTTGCATCGAGCGCTCGCTGGTGTTCATGGGGGGATTCCTTCCGAGTCGATGCGTCCACGCCCATGGGCGTGGTCACTTGCTCAAAAAAGAGAGCGGCTTGATGGACTTCGAGAATTGCGGCGATGCGCCGGGCGACCTCGCGTGTCACCGTTGTGCGCTCCCCGCAGAGGAGTGCTGAGACCTTCTGTTTGGAGATTCCGACGCTCTGTGCCAGCTCCTGCCCGCTGATCCTTCGGTTTCCTGGGCCCCATTGCATGAGGCCTCGCAGGAGTTCGGGGTCGGTCAGGTGAAGTCTGGCGGGTGCCATCTAGTACCTCCGTCGCGCCGCCCACGTTCGTGGACAGGCCCCACTTAAGCACACTGCATAAGCGGTGTCCATGAGCGTGGGCAGCTTTCCTTTTGGTCAAATCCTCAATCACGGCACCCTTGCCGCCCCTGATCGTGGACAATGAGCGCCGATGGCAAAAGGTTGTGCGCCTTGACCTGGGACTTCCAAGTCAAGGCCACCTGGAAGGTGTGGACTATGACGCCCAGAGAGGCGGTAGCGGTGCCCGAGCAGCGCGACGCGCTCACCGAACTCCTCGCGGCGCACGTCGGTACTGGCAAGCGCTGGTCTACGCGCAGTTTTGCCGAGGTGGCCGTGGACCCGGTCACGGGATGGTCTCCGAGTAAGTCCCTTGTCGCGAAGATCATCAGTGGGCAGGGGTACGACATCACGGCCCCACTGGTTTCCGCCGTTGCGGTCGGCCTCGGTCTGCCGCGCGAGGTCGTTGCTGCGGCTGCCCACTTTCAGATCATCGGCTACACCGCATCGGAACTGGAGGGGGGAGCGCCCGCGATGGTTCTGCACAAGATCGGCGCTCGCCCGACTGGCACTCCTAAGTCGCGCTCTGTGGCGGAGAGTTGGGAGGCGGGCGAGTGAGCGTCCGCGTATTTGTCATGCAGGATGGGTTTATTACTCGGTGGTCACAACGAGGAGGACTGGCGCCAATTTCATCGCACGGCCTGCATAAATGCCCTTAGTAGTCGTATGGTTACGTGACCTCGCGCGGTTCGAACGCGTGTGCTATCCGGCGTGCCCGGAGACACCAGCGGGACAGGGGGTCATGTGACAGATGTGCAAATCGAGCAGGCCGACCTCGACACGGGGATCCCCGTGATGTATGGGGACTTCGGTCACCACGTCCGGATGGCCTACGACCCCTCCCAGATCGACGAAGCCGCGGCACTCGCACTCCTCTGCGTGCAGATACCGCGGCTCATCGGAAGCCTCGATCTGATTCGTCACCGAGCCTGAGCCCCGGCCAACGGCGGCCGGCTACTTCAGCCGGTCGCCGGGGCTCAGTCGTTTGTGTGCCGCACGTGCCCGCTCCGCGCCGGCCGACGAGGCGTACCGCGACAGCATCTGCCGCGACTTCCACCCCGTGATCCGCATCAGGTCATCCTCGTTCCCGCCGTTCACCTTCCATTGATGCGCGAAGGTGTGCCGGAATTGGTGCGGGTGGAGCTCGTCGATCCCGGCCTCGGCGCAGCGCCGCTTGAGCATCGTGCCGACGCCCCAGATGGTGATGCGCTGGCCTTTGTTGCGGTCGCCCCACCACAGCCACATGTCGGGCTCCAGTGGTTTTCCCTTGTGCTTCGCGGCTGCCCGCAGGTATCGGTCGAGGGCGGTCGCAGTCGCCCGGCCGAACGGCACTGACCGCACCTTGTTGTTCTTGCCGAGTACCTGCAACACCATGAGGTCCAAGTCGAGGTCGGACACGCGACGGTCGGTGGCCTCGCTCAATCGGACGCCAGTGTCGAGGAACAGCAGCAGCAGCGCCATGTCCCGGCGGTCGGCGTAGCTCTTCCCCTTGCAGGTCTTGAAGAGTTTCGTGAGGTCGCCCTCGGGGATGACGGGCACCTCAACCTCTGGGAGCGTCGGAGGCTTCATGGTGCGCATGGGGGAGCGGTCGATCTCTTCCTCGTCGACCATCCAGTTGAACATGGTCTTCAGGCTGCGGAAGTGCTGATGCGCGTTGCTTGCGCTTGTCCGCTTCATCGTGGCGGTGATGTACGCCTCGACGTGCTCGCGGTGGATGTCTTCCAGGGTGGTCGGCGCCGGCCGACCTTCGGTGCTGTCCTCGTCGACGGGTGGCCGGTAGCCGTCCTCGTCGTCGAGCAGGAATCGAGCGAAGGACTTAGCGGCTTGGGAGTAGATCCGGATGGTGTTGTCCGAGAGGTTCCGGGAGCGCAGGGAGCGAATCCAGGAGGCGGACATGGGGGTGATGTTGTACCGGGCGTCTGCCATGGAGCCATGATGGCGCCCATGACCGTGGACAGCAAGGCGCTTGGCGCATTAGCGATGTGCATGGGGCTGCGAAAGAAAAAGACCAGCGTTTCCGCTGGTCAGTGACCGGTGGCGCCCCCGGCAGGACTCGAACCTGCGGCCAAGCGCTTAGAAGGTGTGCGAGGTTTAGCGATGTACTGACCTGCGTTTTTCCTGGCCGCGTCGAACCAATCTAAGGAAAGGCGCTTGGCCTATCCTTGGGGGCATTTTGGCGGGGAATCGACGCCCGGTCATGATGCCGCCCAGGTCCCTCATCAGGGACCTGGGCGGCCCCGGTGCCGCGGCTCCGTCATCTGGGCGGAACGGCCGACCTCGCGCGAGGGTGTCCTGTCGCGGCAACCGGTACCCGCGGTGAGTTGCGGGCGCATATGGAGGGGCGGGCTCCGATTGTGGTACCCCTCACCATGATCACACAATGTATCGTTGACGACACAGTAATTTGATCTTGGTCCCGCGAGCGTGGACATGTGCCTCGCTCCACCGCCTCGCCCCCTTGGGTCGTCGCCCGACGACGACGCATCGGCG
>CAMLJW010000359.1 GCA_946480485.1 uncultured Streptomyces sp.
GCGGCCCGAGGTCCGCTTCCAGGCGGTGACCGTCCTGGTGGCGCAGCTCGAGTCTGCCGCTCCAGCTCAGCGCCGCGGCTGCGTGCCGCAGCGCAGCCGCGGGCGGATCCCCCGCCAGCAGGAGGAACGCGGGACGGCCGATCACGTCGGAGGGCTCGTAACCGAGCAACCGCCCCGCCCCCGGGCTCCACGCCGTGACCAGGCCGCGCGCGTCGACGGCGGCCACCGCGTCCGTCGCTTCGACGAGCCCCCCGCCCCCGTCCCGAGGGGTGTCATCGAACGGGTCCATCGTCACTCTCCTCGCCGCGGGGCGCCGGCGACCATGCGCCTCGGACCAAACCGGTCGTCTCCGGAGCCCTGCACTTTCAAGCCTATTGCTCCGGTGGAGACACCGCTGGGGGCCGCGGCAGCCGACGCTTCATCACACTGCCTCGGTTGCGGACGGCGGGTGGGGAACGGTCAGGGCGGCACCCAGCGCCGAAGCCCAGAGGCCGAGGGACGCGGGCAGCAGGACCGGTTCGAAGGTCGAGCTCGGGCGCTCGGCCAGCGAGGCCCTGATCTCGTCCGCCATCCATGGGAGCACGGCGGACGCGATGTCGCCGCCCACCACCGCGGCCTGGGTGGGAAAGGCGGCGGCCAGGCTGTTCAGAATGATGCCGACGGCGCGGCCGCTTTCGGCGAGCACGTCCAGGGCGACCTGGTCGCCCTCCGCGGCGGCCTCGGCCACCGCCGTCACTCCGGACGGACTCCAACTGGCGCGGGCCCGGAAGCGGCGGACGATGGCCTGGCCGCTGGCAAAGGTCTCTAGGCATCCCCGGCCGCCGCAGCCCGGGCAGGGAGTGCCACCGGGCTCCACGGTCAAGTGGCCGAACTCGCCGAGGCGGTCATCCGCACTCGCCAGGATCTGCCCCCCGAGAGCGTAGGCACCGCCTACGCCACCCCTGTGCAGCATGAGGAAGAGCACGTTCTCCAGCCCTTTCGCCGCGCCCAGCACCAGCTCGCCGTGCCCGAACGCGCGGGCGTCATTGACTATTTCGGTCGGGCATCCGACCCGGTACGCCAGCTCGTCCCGCAGCGGGTAGCCGGCCCACGGGCCGACAAGGTTCATGCTGCCTACACCTACGACACCCGTCGTGCGGTTCAGGTCCCCGGGGACGGCTACGCCCAGCCGGTCGGCACGGTGTTCCCGGGCCGTCCGGGCCACCGCGTCGATCGCGTGCAGCAGCCCCGCGTCAGGAGTTCTGCCACGGCCCTTGGTCTCGATCGAGCCCCCGGCGATCAGCGCCCACCTCAATTCGTCGACACCCATCTCGACGCCGAGCGAGCGCTTCACCACGGGCTCTCCCTTCTGCCCACGGGTCTGTGAGGGGTCGCGGACCGACCACCGAGGGCAAGGCGAGGCATCCAGAACTTCGGAGGCATACAGCACCTCCAAGTCGAATATTTTTATCATTACCCTGCATATGAGCTGATAATCGGGACTAAGCCCGGAAGCCACATGGAGGGAGACAGCGGGTGAGCTTTCCACCCCCTGCCCCCGGGGTATCAGCGCGCAGCCCGGGCCACTCCCGCGGCCTGCCCGAACCTCCGGACTTCGGGCCGGGCGCTGTGGTCGTCGTGCTGGACGCCACCGGCCACATCAGGCTGTGGAGCCGGTCGGTCGAGGACATGCTGGGCTGGACGGGCGCGTACGTTCTGGGCCGCCGTTTCGACCACCTGATGGACGTCGGCAGCGCAGCCCCGAAGAGTGCGGACGCCCTCTCAGCGTTGCTGAGCTCCGAGTGCTGGAGCGGCCCCCTGCCCCTGCGCCACCGCGACGGCCACCGCGTGCACGTCCACGTACAGGCGTCCCTCCTCGTCGACAGCGACGGCAGAGCGTTCGTCCACGCCTCGCTCACCCATGCGAGCGGGCCGAACACCGGGCCGCCCGGCCTGGCTGCCCTGGAATCGCATTTCGACTCGTCTCCGCTGGGCGTCGCGATCTTCGACAACGACCTCAGGTGCGTCAGGGCGAACGAGGCCCTGGCCCTGCTCGACCGACGCCCACTCGTGAACCACCTGGGCCGCACCGCGGACGAGGTGATCGCCGAACCTGTCGGCCGCCGGCTCGCCGAGTTGCAGCGGCAGGTGCTCAGGACCGGTAAACCAGTCCTGGACATGACCTTGCCAGGGCCGGACGGGAACGGGTTCCGTTCCGTGTCCTGCAGCCGCCTGGAGGACACCGACCACAGGGTGATCGGCGTCGGCTGCACTGTCATGGACATCACCGAACGACGCCGGATCGCCAGGCAGAACGACATCATCCGTGATCGTCTCTCCCTGCTCAACGATGTCGGCTCACGCCTCGCCGGCCTGCTCGACATCCCCAGCATCGCCGAGCGGCTGGCCGACACCGTGGTCCCCAGGTTCAGCGACTACGCCGGCGTCATCCTGCTCGAGTCCGTGGTCACCGAAGGCGAACTCCCCCGCCATCGGCCCACCCACCGCACCCCACTGATCCAGTCGGGTGTCGCCGCCAGACAGCACAAGCCCCTGGCCGAACGCATGTTGCGGGTCGGTCGGTCGATCGGCGTCGCGGAGCACTCGGCCGCCGGCGAGGCGCTCCGCACCGGACTCCCCCAACTCATCGACTCCCCCGAGAAGTTGCGGTCCGTCACCTACCCGGGCGACCCCAAGACCCGTGCCGCCCTGGAACTGGGCGTCCACTCGATGATGATGCTGCCGCTGCGCGTCGGCGACATCGTGCTGGGCCTGCTGATGGTCTACCGCGCCGAGGACAGCCAGCCGTTCGACCAGGACGACCTGGCCTTCGCCATGAAGCTGGCCGACCGCGCCAGCACCTCACTGGACAACGCCCGGCTCTACGCACGCCAGCGCGAGGGCGCGCTCATGCTCCAGCGTGCCCTCATGCCCCAGCACGTACCCGAACCGCCCGGAGTGCACATCGCGTTCCGGTACGTGCCGGGTAGCACCGGCAACGAGGCCGGTGGCGACTGGTTCGACGTCACACAGCTCTCCGGGGGAGGGGTTGCGCTGGTCATCGGTGATGTCACCGGCCACGGACTGCGCGCCGCCGCCACGATGGGCGTGCTGCGTACCGCCGTACGCACCCTCTCCGTACTCGATCTCCCGCCGGCCAGGCTGCTGCAGCACATCGACACCATCGCCGCCGACCTGGCCCGCGACCCGGACGAGGCCCTCATGGCGACCTGCATGTACGTGGTCTACGACCCCGCGCGCAAGCGCTGCGTCATCGCGCGAGCGGGACATGTACCGCCGCTGATCATCGAGCCCGGGCCCACCGCAGGGGGCGACCGCACGGTCCGGATCCTGGACGTGCCGTCCGGGGCCCCGCTCGGCGTCGGCGGTGTGGAGTTCGAGGAGGTGGAATTCGACGTGGCGGACGGCTCGGTGCTCGCTCTCTACACCGACGGCCTCATCGAGGCCCGCGGCGAGGACATCGGCAAGGGACTCGATCGCCTCTGCTCCCAACTGGCCCAGCCGCACGCCTCGCTGGAGGCGGCCTGCGACAGCGTGCTCGGCCTCCTCGAGCCGGGCCGTGAACGCGATGACGTGGCACTGCTCCTGGCCCAACTCGTCAGTCTCCCGGGCACGCCGGCACGTCCGTGAACGCCGAACCGGCGAAGCCCTCGCATTCCGGGCACGGGGACAAACCGGTTCCCACGGAGCCATCCTGCCGCTCCTGCTGGGTGTCGACATCGAGGACCTGGACTTCGCCGGCGGGTCGGCGCGGCAGGCGGGTCTGTAGCGCTGTGTCAGGGATTGGCCGGTACGACGCAGTCGTTCTGCGGTGGGTGTCCGCCGGGCCAGGCGATGCCCTCGAATATGAGTCTCTTCGAGCCGGGCTCCAGCCTCACGACGGACAGCGCCTTGTTGTAGGCGTTGCCCGCGTTGGTGAGGCAGATCCAGCCGCTGGCTCCCAGCACCCGCAACTCGGAGTTCAGCTTTCCGAGGTCCCTCCTGACGCGGTCGGTGGAGGGCACTTCCTGTTTGCTGATGTGTACCGCCCGCGCCAGTGCCCTGGAGGCGGTCAGTATCACGTCGTGCGTCACGATCGTCCGGCCGTCGTCGAGGTTCACCGTGCCGATGCCTCCGGCCTGCGCCGCGATGTCCTGTTCCAGGGTTTCCATGGCGTCGTTGGGTTCGCTGAGATAGCGGGGCGGCTCGGCTTTCTTCCCGTCCTCCCGCTCCCGCCATCGGTCCATCTCGGCGTGCCACGCGTCGGGGTGCGCCGGAGCGGCGTACCGTACCGCCACCGACGGCTTGCCCGTCCCCGGATCGCCTCGCAACAGGTCCTGTTCCCCGTCGTCCAGACGCTGGTCGAGCGTTGTCGCGTCGGAGCCTGTGATCACGGTGTACGACTTCTTGTCCCGGCAGTAGGTGCTGGCGAGCTTTTTGACGAACAGCTCCAAATGGAAGGCCCGGCCAGCGAAATACACGACGCGAGCGTTGGACCGGCAGATGTTGCCCGCGAAGTCCTCGAACTCGTTCGGGGTGACGCCCACCTCCTCCAGGCCTGGCGATTCGAACCGCATGTCCTGGACGCCGGCAGGCGATGCGGTGCCGTGGTCTGCGTCGTTCCTGGCCTCGGTGAATGCTTCCCGGAGGGAACGGTTGTAGTTGTCGTGTGGCCGGTAGTCGGCGACCAGAGCGGTCTCCGAGCCGGCCAGTTCCGGGTCGAACTCGAGCAGCGCCCTGGCCTGGTCCTCGCTGGTGGAGACGACCCGGGCAAGGCCGGGGTAGGGAACCTTGGTCTGCCCTTCGGGATTGGCGAAGTCGCCCGCGGTCACCAGACTGGCCACGGCGGGGATCTTCAGCGTGTTCGTCACATAACGCAGAGCCCTCTTTGTCCGGTCCAAGCTGAGGTTGAAGCCTGCGATCACCCTCAGATTCGGTTCCCGCTCCACCAGCTGGTCCACCGTGTACTCCCAGTGTCCGTAGCCCCGTCCGGGATTCGCCAGGACGAGGCGTATGGGCGGCTTCACGGCGTCGGCTCCGTTCGCCCGCTCCTGGGCCAGGTAGGCACCCTGCACTTCGCTGAGAATCTGCCGCTGGACCGCGGGACTGTCCGACTCCATGGGGATCAGCAGCGCCACCGTCGCGTGCTTTCGTCCCGCGACCGCCTTGTTCTGCTCCTCGATACGGGCGAAAACCTCCCGCATACCCGCTACTTCAGGCATGAACACGCCGGTGCCGTCGGAGACGCCCACGCACTCCCCGCTGTGGATCTCCAGTCCCTCGCCACAGCCGGGAGGACCATCGTTGCGGATGTACGGAAAGAGGAGGATCGCCCCGGCGAGCAGCGCCAGCGCCGTCACGGACGCGGTCACCGGCCCCAAGGTCCGCGACGGCTTTCTGCCGACCGTCGTACCCGGCGCCGATGCGGATACCGCGCCCGCCCTGACCCGGACCAGCCGGCTGGGCAGCGGCTTGTTGACACCCCGCCTTCGCACGTCCCCCACCCGTTCCCGTTCACGGAAGCGCGCCGGGATCCCGGTCTCCAGATCGGCCGGATCCACGGCAGACTCCGCCGGCTCCGCTCCCCCGGCGACAGGTCGTGGGGCGATCGCTCGACGGCTTC
>CAMLJW010000360.1 GCA_946480485.1 uncultured Streptomyces sp.
GTCGTTGAACTCCTGGTTGCCGATGGTGCCGGAGTTGCTGGTCCAGCCGTTGGCATCGGTATGGGGGCGGCGATTGCGGGTCGAGGTGGTGCGTTGTCGCGGCGGCGCGGGGGGCGGAAGCGTGGAACTGGAAATCGACGATGAAACGGGTGTTGTGCATCTGGCTGCCGAACTGGCATGCCCGATACCGCGCCCGCCGCCCCCGCCATGGGTGCACCCCTTCTGGAAACAGCCACCGGCCCGCTCACCGTCGTCCTCAACGCCGCCGCCGGTCCGAGCGACAAGGCCACGGCGCGGGATGAGCTGGAAGCGCTCCTCCAGGAGCCGGATCACCTCGTAGCCGTGGCGCGGGGCTTCGTCCAGCAGCTTCAGCAGGTAGAGCCGCAGTCGTCCGTGGGCAAAGACGGGAGGCATGTCAGAGCCCCTTCTTCTCTGTCGGGTGGTCGGTCGGGTGGTCGGTCGGGGGCACCGCATCCCCTGGTTCGTCCACCGCCGGAGTCCTTCGCAGCAGCGCGATCGAGCCCGAGATCGTCGTCGCCTTCAGTCGTCCGGTGCCCTCGCCCAGGCGGCCGGTGATCGTGTGGGCGCCCCACTGGCCGCCGACCCGGAGGCCCTCGAAGGCGTTGGAGACGGTGCCGCTCGCGGTGTTGGCCTCGACCTCCGCGTCCGCGGGGTGGGGGAGCCGGATGGCGATCTCGCCCTAGACGCTGGTGAGGCTGACGTCAGCAGGGCTGCTGGTGGGGCCGATGTCGAGGATGATCGAGCCGCTCATCGAGTCGGCCTTCACGGTCGGGCAGGAGCCCTCGATGACGGTCAGATCACCGGACACGGAGTTCAGTCGCAGGTCGCCGGTGACCGCCTGGGCCTGCACGTTCCCGGAAACGGTCGTCGCGCGGACGGAGCCCGTCAGTCCGACCAGTGTCGTGTCACCTGTGACACCCTTCACGTCCGCGCGACCGTCCACGCCGGACACCACCGTGGAAGCGCCGACCACGCCCACCTCCACGCGCGTACGCGCCGGAACCGCCAGGGAGACCACCGCGCTGCGTCGCCATACCTTGCGGTCGAGCCACTTGAGGAAGCCCTTGCACGGCAGCTCCTCGTACCCCACCGTGAGTGTGCCGTCCTGCTGGGTCACCCTGAGGGGAGGTCCCTCTATCTCGGTCACTTCCAGGCGGGCGGAGCCCTCGTCGATCCCCACGACGTTCACCGTTCCGTTGACGATTCGCACCTGCAGCGTCGTCACCGGGTCGTCGAAGCTGAGCTTGCTGGGCTCTGCGACAGACCACTTGGACATGGTGTGACCTCCTCGGCCGGAAGGGGCGTTGCGGGGCGTTGTCGAGGTGCTGCGAGGTGCTGCGACGCGTTGCGGAACGGTGCGGCAGGCACCACCGCACCGATCGCGCCATATCGCATCTTCCGCCATTCACGATATATCGCGGTCACGGAAAGTCAAGACAATCGTTCGGGTGATCCGCAGGGCATGAAGGCAACGTCAAGAGCTCTTCCGTGGGGTAGGTCGACGGAAGAGTCACGTGGGGTCCCAGGGGCGTAGGCCATCGCAGCGGACGTACGCGGAGCCGGCCGGACAGGCCGGCAGGCAACCCCCGGCACCAGGACTCTCAGCCCCGGCGGATCCCCGAGTCCTACTCGTCGTCCTCGTCGTCCAACCGCGCCAGCCACGTCGCCAGTCGCTCCACCGGCACCTCGAAGTCCGGGTTGAGATCGACGAACGTACGGAACTGCTCGGCGAGCCACTCAAAGGTGACCTCCTCCTCGCCGCGCCGCTTCTGCAGTTCCTCGATGCCACGGTCGGTGAAGTACATAGCTTCAGAATATGCGCCACCTGGCCGCCTGGTGGTCGCGCACTGCAACCATGCGGCCCGTTGACCCCGTCGCAGTTGCCCTCGACCTCGCCGCGGCCTGGCACAGGACCTGGCCGCGACCGGGGAGCACGAGGAGACGGAGGACGTCCGCGGACAGAAAGACCGAACAGCAGACCACGGAGAGCTTCCTCGCCGAGCACCGGCAGGTGCGGTACATGCCGGCGGGCCGCCGCCCCTACGGGGACTTCGAGCCGCAGATGATGTGCCCCGGTGCCCCGGTGCCCCGGTGAGACCACTCGCACACGCCGAAGGGCCCGGCCCGAGTCCAAGGACTCGGGCCGGGCCCTTCGGGTCTTCGGCGTGTGCCGCAGCCGATCAGGACCTACAGCCAGGACCTACGGCCGCCGGTCAGGCGTCGAACACCTCGCGCATCAGCTGCGCCTGCTCCTGCTCGTGGCGCTTCTTCGAGCCGACCGCCGGGGACGAGCCGTGCGGGCGCGAGATGCGGCGCAGGCGCTCACCGTGCGGGATGTCCGCGCCGACCGCCAGGTCCAGGTGGTCGATCAGGTTCAGGGCGATGAACGGCCAGGCGCCCTGGTTCGCCGGCTCCTCCTGGGCCCACAGGTACTTCTCCGCGTTCGGGTACTTGGAGATTTCCGCCTGGAGCTCCGCACCCGGCAGCGGGTACAGGCGCTCAATACGGATGATCGCCGTGTCCGTCACGCCGAGCTTCTGGCGCTCGGCCTCCAGCTCGTAGTAGATCTTGCCCGCGCAGAAGACGACCTTTCGGACCGCCGCCGCGTCCACCGACTCGTCGCCGATGACCGGGCGGAAGCCGCCCGAGGTGAATTCCTCCGTCTTGGACGCCGCGGCCTTGAGGCGCAGCATCCACTTCGGAGTGAAGACCACCAGCGGCTTGTGGTGCGGGTTGTGCACCTGCCAGCGCAGCAGGTGGAAGTAGTTCGACGGCAGCGTCGGCATGGCGACCGTCATGTTGTTCTGAGCGCATAGCTGGAGGAACCGCTCCGGGCGGGCGGACGAGTGGTCCGGGCCCTGGCCCTCGTAGCCGTGGGGGAGGAGCAGCGTCACACCGCTCGTCTGGCCCCACTTCTGCTCCGCCGACGAGATGAACTCGTCCACGACCGTCTGCGCGCCGTTGACGAAGTCGCCGAACTGCGCCTCCCACATCACGAGGGACTCGGGACGCGCCAGCGAGTAGCCGTACTCGAAGCCCATCGCCGCGTACTCGGAGAGCAGCGAGTCATAGGCGTTGAACCGGGCCTGGTCCTCGGAGAGGTACAGCAGCGGCGTGTAGTCGGCGCCCGTCTCGCGGTCGATCAGCACCGCGTGACGCTGTCCGAAGGTGCCGCGGCGGGAGTCCTGGCCCGACAGCCGGACCGGGGTGCCCTCGAGCAGCAGGGAGCCGATCGCGAGCGTCTCGCCCATGCCCCAGTCGATGGTGCCGTCCTCGACCATGGCCGCGCGGCGCTGCAGCTGGGGCATCAGACGCGGATGCACCGTGATGTGGTCGGGCACGTTGACCTGCGACTCGGCGATCCGCTTGACGACCTCCTGGGAGACCGCGGTGGTCACGGCGACCGGGAACTCGGGCTGCGGCTCCGGGACGTGCGTCTCGCCCGCCTGCGCGGTGGCCTCGCGGACCTCGGTGAAGACCTTCTCCAGCTGACCCTGGTAGTCCTGCAGCGCCTGCTCGGCCTCTTCCAGGGTGATGTCGCCCCGGCCGATCAGCGACTCGGTGTAGAGCTTGCGCACCGAGCGCTTCTTGTCGATCAGGTCGTACATCAGCGGCTGCGTGAACGCCGGGTTGTCCGACTCGTTGTGACCGCGACGGCGGTAGCAGATGAGGTCGATGACGACGTCCTTGTTGAACGCCTGGCGGAACTCGAAGGCGAGGCGAGCGACGCGGACGACGGCCTCGGGGTCGTCGCCGTTCACGTGGAAGATCGGCGCCTCGATCATGCGGGCCACATCCGTCGCGTACATCGAGGAACGCGAGGACTCCGGCGCCGCCGTGAAGCCGACCTGGTTGTTGATGACGACGTGGACCGTGCCGCCCGTGCGGTAGCCGCGCAGCTGCGACATGTTCAGGGTCTCGGCCACCACTCCCTGGCCCGCGAACGCTGCGTCGCCGTGCAGGGCGATCGGCAGGACCGTGAAGTCCGTGCCGCCCTTGCCGATGATGTCCTGCTTGGCGCGGGACACACCTTCGAGGACCGGGTCGACGGCCTCCAGGTGCGACGGGTTCGCGACCAGCGACACCTTGATCTGCTCGCCGTCCAGACCCGTGAAGACGCCGTCGGCGCCCAGGTGGTACTTGACGTCGCCGGAGCCGTGCATCGACTTCGGGTCGAGGTTGCCCTCGAACTCGCGGAAGATCTGCGCGTACGACTTGCCGACGATGTTCGCGAGCACGTTCAGCCGGCCGCGGTGGGCCATGCCGATGACGACCTCGTCCAGACGCGATTCGGCCGCCGAGTCGATCACCGCGTCGAGCAGCGGGATGACGGATTCGCCGCCCTCCAGCGAGAAGCGCTTCTGGCCGACGTACTTCGTCTGCAGGAAGGTCTCGAAGGCCTCCGCCGCGTTCAGACGGCGCAGGATGCGCAGCTGCTCCTCGCGCTCCGGCTTGGTGTGCGAGCGTTCGATGCGGTCCTGGATCCACTTGCGCTGCTTCGGGTCCTGGATGTGCATGAACTCGATGCCGGTGGTCCGGCAGTACGAGTCGCGCAGCACGCCGAGGATGTCGCGCAGCTTCATCAGGGACCTGCCCGCGAAACCGCCGACCGCGAACTCGCGCTCCAGATCCCAGAGGGTGAGCCCGTGCTCGGTGATGTCGAGGTCGGGGTGCTTGCGCTGGCGGTATTCCAGCGGGTCGGTGTCGGCCATGACGTGGCCGCGGACCCGGTAGGAGTGGATCAGCTCGAAGACACGCGCGGCCTTCGTGACGTCGTCGTCGTGCGAGGCGTCGATGTCCTTGAACCAGCGGACCGGCTCGTAGGGGATGCGCAGCGCCTCGAAGATCTCGTCGAAGAAGCCGTTCTCGCCGAGGAGGTAGTTCGCGACGACGCGGAGGAACTCGCCGGAGGCCGCGCCCTGGATCACTCGGTGGTCGTAGGTCGAGGTCAGGGTCATGACCTTGGAGATGCCCAGCTTGTTCAGGGTGTCCTGGGACGTGCCCTGGAACTCCGCCGGGTAGTCCATCGAGCCGACGCCCATGATGACCGACTGGCCGGGCATCAGGCGCGGCACGGAGTGGACGGTGCCCAGGCCGCCGGGGTTGGTCAGGGACACCGTGACACCGGAGAAGTCGTCCATCGTCAGCTTGCCATCGCGGGCGCGGCGGACGATGTCCTCGTAGGCCTGCCAGAACTCGAAGAAGTTGAGCGTCTCGGCCTTCTTGATGCCGGCGACGACGAGCTGGCGGTCGCCGCTCGGCTTCACCAGGTCGATGGCCAGGCCGAAGTTGACGTGCGGCGGCTTGACCAGGGTCGGCTTGCCGCCCTTCTCCGCGTAGTGCCAGTTCATCGACGGCATGGCCTTGATGGCCTGCACCATCGCGTACCCGATGAGGTGGGTGAAGGAGATCTTCCCGCCCCGGGCGCGCTTGAGGTGGTTGTTGATGACGATGCGGTTGTCGAAGAGCAGCTTCACCGGGACCGCGCGCACGGACGTGGCCGTGGGCACCTCCAGCGAGGCGTCCATGTTGCGGAACGCGGGCGTCAGCAGGATCACCTTCA
>CAMLJW010000361.1 GCA_946480485.1 uncultured Streptomyces sp.
GTTCACCTTGAGCTGTGCGCCCTCGGACGGGGCGGACGGCTCCTCGCCGGTAAGGGTCGCGAGCTCCTGCGGTGACGCGTTCACAAGAACGTGCCGGGCTGAGACGGCTCCTTCTCCTTCCGCGGTCCGGAACGTGACCTCGGCCGACCGTCCGTCCGTCGTGATCCCGAGCACCTCGTGCCGGGTGGCCACGGCCGCGCCCGCGGCCCGTGCCGCGGCGGCAAGCGCGTCGGTCAGGGCACCCATACCGCCCACCGGCACGTCCCAGGCGCCCGTGCCGCCGCCGATCACGTGGTACAGGAAGCAGCGGTTCTGCCGCAGTGAGGGGTCGTGCGCGTCCGCGAAGGTGCCGATGAGCCCGTCGGTGAGCACCACACCGCGTACGAGATCGTCGGCGAAGGTCTCCTCGATGACAGCCCCGATCGGCTCCTCGAAGAGAGCCCGCCACGCCTCCTCGTCGTCGATGCGGCGGCGCAGTTCGTCCCGCGTGGGCAGCGGTTCGGTGAGCGTGGGGAACACCTGCTTGGCGACGCGGCCGGTCATCCCGTAGAAACGCTGCCAGGCCTGGTACTCGCGGTCCGAACCGGTCAGCCGCGCGAAGGCCTCCCGGGTGCGCCGCTCGCCCCCGCCGACGAGCAGCCCGGCCGCCCGTCCTTCCCGCTCGACGGGTGTGTACGAGGACACCGTGCGTCCGCGGACCCGGAAGTCGAGGCCCAGGTCCCGGACGATCTTCCGGGGCAACAGGCTGACGAGGTACGAGTACCGCGACAGGCGGGCGTCGACCCCGGTGAACGGCCGGCTTGACACGGCGGCGCCCCCCGTGGTCCCCAGCCGTTCCAGGACCAGGACGGACTTACCGGCACGGGCCAGGTAGGCGGCGGCGACGAGACCGTTGTGTCCCCCGCCGACGATCACGGCGTCGTATCCCTCGTGTCCAGGCATGCCTCTTCGTAACACGGGGTGATCCAGGTCGGCCATACGGGCACGGCAGGCGGCGGGCAGCCGAGCGGGGCAGGCACCGGCCGCACGGCCTCAGCGGCCGGTCACGCCTCCGTGGCCGCCCGGCCGCCCGGTACTGCCGTAACGCGGCCACCCTCCGGTACAGCGGGACCGCCTCCAAGCCGCGTCCGAGCTGTTCCAGTGCGGGCCTGAGCCCGGGGCGTCTCGGCCGCCGGGCGGAGGCGGGCAGGTGTACCGGGCAGTCGCCGCCGAGCGGACGTGGTGGCCGCGTGGCGGCTCCGGGGACGTGTCCCGGTGTCCGACGAGGACGGCCCGGGCGGCGTCGAGGTCGAACGGCGGCGCCCCGGTGGCGATCTCGTACAGCACGCAGCCGAACGAGTGAGGTCGCTGCGCTGGTCGACAGACGCGCCGCCGATCAGCTCGGGCGACATGTGGTGCTCCGCCTCCCCCGGCTCCCCCGGCTCCCCCGGCTCGTCCGGCTTGGCGAGCTATCCGCCGACTTTGTACGGTGCCGGGCGCGAGCCGGGGCCCAGCCGTGACATGGCGCGGATAATGTGTTTGGGCGGCAACTGCCAGCGGACACCCGCGGGAATGCTGCGCAGCAGGGTGCCGGCGAAACGCAGCCGACGGGTCACCGTGTCGGGTGGTGGCGCGGATCTTCCGTACAACTCATGGGCGTACGGCGGCAGTGCGGAGTACGCCAGGTCGGCCACACGCCGCCACAGCAGTGCGCGCGCCGGGACCAGCAGAAGCGGTGTGGGCGGACTGCGCAAGAAGTCGTCGACGTCCCGCGCCTCCGGTCCCGCGGCCAACTCCGGGCGCACCTTCTCGAAGTACCCGGCGAGTTGGGCCTGGTCGGTGGGTACGTCCTCGGGGTCAAGGCCCACCAGGCGTGCGCTGACGCGGTTTTCGCCGATGTAGCGGTCGGCCGCCGCGTCCGTGAGGGGGAACCCGGAGCGGCGTGCGACATGGAGGTAGGAGTCGATCTCGGCGCAGTGCACCCAGAGCAGCAACTCGGGTTCGTCGACGCGGTAGCGCCCACCGGTGCCGGGGTCCGTCGCCGTAAGCATGGTGTGGATCTTCCGGACCCGGGCCGCTGCCGCCTCGGCCGCCTCCGTCGTGCCGTACGTCGTGGTGCCGACGAAGTTGGCCGTCCGCATCAAGCGGCCCCAGGCGTCCTCACGGAAGTGGGAGTTCTGCATGACGCCGCGCACCGTGCGGGGGTGCAGGGCATGGAGATAGAGCGCGCGAATGCCGGCGACCCACATCATCGGGTCGCTGTGCAGCTGCCAGGTGACGGAGGAAGGGCCGAAGAGCCCCGGGTCGCCGGTGCGATTCGCGTCCACGCCGCCAGTATGACCGTGTTTCCTGATCGGCGACGATCAACGTGCCTGACCTGCGCCGATACCAACAACAACCAATCAACGGGACCCCGCCGCAGAGCGGGCCGATGTCGATACAAACCGGCCCGGCCAGGAAGAGTCGACAACAACTCCACTCCTTGCACACGAGATCTCCACGACATTCGTCGGTCTCGCGTACCGCCACGATGCCATCACGGTATGTCTCGATCAACGTGACCCTCACCCCGCGCCCACGACACTTTCTGCATCATCATTCACATTCTCTGCACATTGCCCATCAGTTCATCGCGCGCACTTCAACAGCCCATCACCTCTGGAGGTCCGTACCCGTTGAGCGTTGATATAACTTGCACCCTCCAAACCTCTGACGGGAAACTCCCGCCTGAACGGAAGGAAAAGCACTGATGGGTAGGACTGGACAGCCGCTGCGCAGAACCATAATCACCGGAGGACTGGTGGCCACCGTGGCTGCGCTTTCCGGCTGTTCGTCGAAGACGGAAAGCACGGAGACGGATAACGCCGCAAACGCCGATGCGGCGAAGGCTACTTCGGCGTCACCGAATGCGCAGGCGCCGTCTTCGGGCGACCGACCGGACTCGCCCTGGGCGGCCTTCGCAAGGCTGATGGACGGCAACGAGCGCTGGGTGGACGGCAAGCTGCAGCACCCCGACCGCGACCCCAGCCGACGCGGGTTCGTCGCCGAGGAGCAGGACCCCTACGGCGTGATCCTCTCGTGCATCGACTCCCGGGTGCCGCCGGAGCTGCTGTTCGACACGGGGCTCGGCGACCTGTTCGTGATGCGCACCGGCGGACAGGTGGTGGAACCGGTGGTCGTCGGTTCCGTCGAGTACGGGCCCATGACCTCGGGCACCCCGCTGATCGTCGTCCTCGGCCATCAGCGCTGCGGCGCCGTCAAGGCGGCGTACAAGGCACTGAAGGACGACAAGCCACTGCCCGGCAACCTGCAGTCGATCGCCGAAGCCCTGCGCCCGGCGTACGAGGTGATCGCCAAGGAGAAGCACGCCGACCCGGTGGACGCCATGACCCGCGTCCACGTCAAGCAGATCTCCGCCGACCTGCGGACCAACAAGGACCTTGCTCCGCTGGTGAAGAAGGGCGACCTGGCCGTGGTCAGCGCCTACTACTCGCTCGATACCGGCCGCGTGGAAGTCCTCACCGGGGCACCCTCCGCCTGACAGCGGGAACCCCCTCAAGCGACTCGGCCCGCCAATCCGCGGGGCGGTACGTAGAGAAACGAGTCGGTTCCGGATCGAACTCCCGGCCTCCTTCAGAGTTGGGTCTCGACGATTTCAGGGCGCTACGGAAGTTGACCATTTCCCTGTACTGGTGTCTCGTAATTCTTTTCGTGGAACCTGAGGCAATGGTCATGAGTTGGCGATCTATGGGTGCTGATCTTCGGGTGGAGCGCATTGAGGGTGGCCGCGGGGCGGCTGACGGATGACGTGTCGATCGGGCTGCTGACCACGGTTTTCCCAGAGGAGGCGGGGCCGCGGCGTATGAGGCCAGGGCGCGGGAGGAGCGGACGCGCTCGTTGCCGTGACTCCCGCCCTGACCTCGGCGAGGATGCCATATCGTGAACCGACCGCTCCCCGGAGTGGTCCAGGTACTTCATGAACGTTAAGGTGGGCGCCTGGTCGACCATCGCGTCCAGCGCTCGCCGGGTCTGCCACTCGTCGAGTCGAATACGAAGCTGGGGGGATGCAGTGGCGGGGAAGCGGGCGGGTAGGCCGCGTGAGACCGTCGGTCGGGACCGCGTCATGGAAGCGGCCCTGCAGATGTTCCTTCAGAACGGCTATGCAGGAACCAGTCTCAAGGCACTCGCCCAGGAACTCGGCATCTCCGCACCGGCCTTGTACTGGTACTTCTCTTCCAAGGAAGAGCTGTACGTCTCCGTGATCGAGGAGGCGATGACCGACTTCGTCACGTATGTCAGCCAGTCGATCACCGACGACGATCCCGTGGTTCGACTGGGACAAATCGTACGCGCGCATGTCACCTGGCAGCTGGAAAAGTCCGACATTGCACGGGCGTTCGACTTCACGATGATACGCAGGGGCCAGAGCCGCGAGATCCCGAGCGATCGCCTGGAGCCGATCGTGAAGATGGAGATCGAGTACGTCAAGAATCTCAGGGACGTCCTCACTGCGGGCGTGGAACAGGGCGTCTTCATGGTCGATGACGTGAAGACCACCGCGTTCGCGATCACCTCCATGTGCGAGTACGTCAACACCTGGTACAGGCCGGACGGCGAACTGTCCATCGCGGCTGTGGCCAACCGCTACGACGGACTTGTGATGCGGATGCTGGGGGCGCATCCCTCGAACCGGATCAGCCGGGACTGAGGCACACCGGCCACAGGCATCAGCCACCTTGCCCTGACCTGCAGCCACACCCGGCGAACTAACTTAATTAACGTGCATTAAGGTCTTGTTTTGCCGCCTCGCCCGACGATACGGTTCAGCGGACCCTGGTTGACTCCACCCGAGGAGAGGCGATGACTGTCGAAAGCACCCTGAGTCTCCTAAAGGCGTACCACGAGGCTTGGGAGCGTGGTGACCAAGAGGCGGGCATCGCCTTCTTCGCCGAGGACCTCGTCGTACACATGGGCGGCAACGGCCCCCTGGCAGGCGTATACACCGGTCGCGACTCGTTCGTGCGTGACTGGATCGGTCGCGTCGCCGAGTACACGGACGTGTGGGAGGTCAGCGGGAACGACACCCTACTCGTGGGTGACGACGGTGTTCTACTGCTTGTCCACGAGACATGGGCCCGTGGGGACCGGTCAGTGACCACGAAGCGGCTGGGTTTCTACAAGGTGACCGGCGACAAGATAGTGGAGTGCTACTTCTCCGACATGAACCAGCCTGAGGTCGACGCCTTCTTCGGTGATCTGCACTAGCAACAACACTCCGTGACGTTGCAGTACTAGCCGGACCCGGCCTCCCGCTTCTGGCGCTCCCTGCCCCGCAGTTGGCGCGTCGGCAAGATCCCCCCGATCTCGGATCGGGGGGATCTGACCATTTTGCAACTCCCCGTCGTGGCACGGCAGTCCACCGCAGGGGGCCCGCACGCCGTCAGTGACGCCGCAAGTCCACCGAGAGCAACGACCGGGTGATGGTAATGGCCTGGTCGACACAGACGTCCAGGCCCTGCTCCTCACCGTTCCAGTCACACCATTCGTTGGCGTTGTCGAGGATCTTCACCACGACCCGGGCCATCTTCTCGACCTCGTC
>CAMLJW010000362.1 GCA_946480485.1 uncultured Streptomyces sp.
GAGGCCGGATACGCCTGCGCGAACCCGACCCGGCGCTACGCGCGCTGCTCAGCCTCGTCGGCCTCAGCTTCGAGGTGGAGGGGCAGCCCGAAGAGCGGGAACCAGCGCTTCGTGTCGAGGAAGCAGTGGAACCCGGTGATCCGGCCCGCTGATATCTCCAGGACCTGCACGGCCCAGGGGGTGTAACCCCCCTCGCCCGGGTCCGGCTTGTACTGGGCGAAACCCGGCAGACCGTTGACCGCTACCGGTACCAGGTGCGAGTGCGCGCACGGCGCGCCCAGCGTCGTCATGAAGCCCGTGATGTCCTCGGGCCCCCTCAGCCACAGGTCGAACGGCGGCATCGTCATCACGGCGTCCTCGTGGAGCAGCGCCGTCAAAGCCGGCATGTCGTATCCCTCGAACGCCGCCACATAGCGCTCCAGGAGCTTCTGCTGCTCCTCGTCGAGCGGGTCGGAGGTGGCGGCCTTCGCCCCGGCGGGCTTGCTCTCGGCGAGGGTCGCGCGGGCCCGCTGGAGGGCGCTGTTGACCGATGCGACCGTGGTGCCGAGCAGCTCTGCTACCTCGCTCGCCTTCCAGGCCAGGACCTCGCGCAGGATCAGTACGGCCCGCTGCTTGGGCGGCAGTTGCTGCAGGGCGGCCATGAAGGCGAGGCGCACCGACTCCTTGGCCACGGCGGCCTCGGCCGGGTCGCTGACCGTAGGCAGGACGCGCGCGTCCGGCATCGGCTCCAGCCATGTGTGGTCCGGGCGCGGGGTCAGGGCCGCCTGCGCCAGTGGCGTCGAGTCCGTCAGGTCCATGGGGCGGGCCCGTTTGTTGCCCGCCGTCAGCATGTCCAGGCACACGTTCGTCGCGATGCGGTACAGCCATGAGCGCATCGAGGAGCGGCCCTCGAACTTGTCGTAACCGCGCCAGGCGCGCACCAGTGTGTCCTGCACCGCGTCCTCTGCCTCGAAGGAGGAGCCGAGCATCCGGTAGCAGTACCCCGTCAGCTCGCCCCGGTGCTTCTCCAGCCGGACGTCGAGGTCCTCCGCCATCGCCGTACCGTCGCTCATGGCCAACCACCCCTGTGGCTCATTTTGTCGCACGCGCCTTGCGCGCCAGCACTTCGGAAGCTACCGCAGGCCACTGACAATGGCGCCCGGAGCGCACGAAGGCCGAGGTCAGCGTTGTTTCGCCCCGCCGCCCCGCCGCCCCGCCGCCCCGGCCGCCCCCAGCGGCCTCATCGCTGGGGCTGCGCACCCGGACCCCCGTATGGCCTTCGGTCCGATCCTCAGACGCCGGAGACGGGCCGAGACACCCGGCCTCTGCGGCGTTTGAGGAGCGGGGTCCGGGGGCCGGCACTCGGGAACGGGGTCTGTGGCGAGGCCTGAGGGGACGCGCATGGGTAGGGGCGGCGGGGCACAAATTCCGACGCCCTCCCGGCGCTGAAAAGCCTGGCGTGTCAGTGCGCCCGCAGCCGGCTCCGGCGGGCCTGCACCCGTGCCGCGTGCGACCCGGCGACCGTGATCGTCACGACCCCGAACACCGCCAGCAGGCCGAGTGCCACCGTCCCGGACCAACCGTCCGAGTGGAAGGCGATCGCGCCGAGCGTGCTGCCGGCGCTGGAGCCGACGTAGTACGCGGACTGGTAGAGGGCGGACGCCTGGGCGCGGCCCTCCTTGGCGGTGTGGCTGACCGAGGAGGACGCGACCGAGTGACCCGCGAAGAAGCCCGCGGTGATCAGGACCAGGCCGGGCAGGACCAGCGGCAGCGAGTTCGCCAGCGACAAAAGCAGGCCCGTCGTCGTCGTGCCGCCCGCCAGGTAGAGGGAGCCCCGGCGGCCCAGTCGGCCCACGAGCTTCCCCGCCGTCGACGCGGAGACCGTACCGACCAGGTAGACCAGGAAGATGGAGCCGATGATGCCCTGGCGGAGCGAGAACGGGGCGTCCGTCATCCGGTAGCCGATCACCGTGTAGACGGCGCCGAAGACCGTCATGAACAGCGCGCCGATCGCGTACAGCCGACGCAGTAGCGGGTTCGACAGGTGGCCCTTGACCGTGCGGGCCAGCACCCGCGGCCGCAGCGAGCCCGGCCTGAAGTGCTTCGGTGCCGGGAGCAGCAGCCGGAACGCCACCGCGCACGCCACCGCGACGAACCCGATCGTGCCGAGGGCGGCTCGCCAGCCCCATTCCTGCGCGACCCAGCCGGTGATCACCCGGCCGCTCATGCCGCCGACGCTGTTGCCGGCGACGAACAGGCCGATCGCGGTGAACAGCGCCTTCGGCCGTACTTCCTCCGCCAGATACGCCGTCGCCGAGGCCGGCAGCCCGGCCAGGGCGGCGCCCTGCACGGCCCGCAGCGCGATCAGCGCGCCGACCGACGGGGCGAAGGGGACCAGCAGTCCGACGGTCACCGCGATCGCCAGGGACGCCGTCATCAACGTACGCCGCCCGAACCGCTCCGACAGCGCGCTCAGTGGCAGGACGAACAGTGCCAGCGCACCGGTGGCCGCCGAGACCGTCCAGCTCGCCGCGCTCGCCGTCGCCCCGAAGTCGCGGGAGATCAGCGGGAGAAGAGCCTGCGTGGAGTAGAGGAGCGCGAAGGTCGCGACACCCGCGAGGAAGAGGGCGAAGCTCATACGGCGGTAGCCGGGCCCGCCCGGGGCCATACGGGAGTCGGTGGCCGACGTGGCCGACGTGGCTGACATGGCTGAAGCGGCCGAGGTGGCGGAAACGGTCGGGTCGGCGCCCACTGCGGTGGACGCCTCGGTACTGACAGAAGGCATGGTTCGAACCTAAAGGCCGGTCCCTCATCCGTCCAATGCATGGAATCGTCATAATCGTTCCCATGATGCATCAGCAGAGCTCAGAGCCTCGTCTGTCACCATCCAGTAACACTGAAGACATCGTCGCGCTCCTCGCTCCGCGCCTCGCGTACTTCGCCGGGGTCGCCCGGACCGAGCACGTCACGCGGGCCGCGCAGGAGATGCACGTCCCGCAGTCGACCCTGTCCCGTGCCATGGTCCGCCTCGAACAGGACCTTGGTGTCGACCTTTTCGCCCGCCGGGGCCGCACTGTCTCGCTCACGCCCGCCGGGCGTACGTTCCTCGGCTCCGTGGAGCGGGCGCTCGCCGAGATCGAGCGGGCGGCCGACGAGGTGCGGGCTGACGCCGACGCCACCTCCGGCAAGGTCGCCTTCGGTTTTCTGCACACCATGGGTTCGGAGACCGTGCCCGGCCTCATCCGCGCCTTCCGGACCGATCATCCGCGCGTCCGCTTCAGCCTCGTGCAGAACTACGGCGAGGCGATGCTCGAGCGGCTGCGCGCGGGCGAGCTGGACCTCTGCCTCACCTCGCCCGTGCCCAACGCCCCCGACCTCGTGGCCCGCCGCCTCGACGAGCAGAAGCTGCGCCTGGTCGTCCCCGTCGATCACCGCCTCGCCTCGCGCAAGCGTGTCCGCCTGGCGGAGGCCGCCGACGAGACGTTCGTGACCCTCGAACCCGGTTACGGCCTGCGCCGCATCACCGACGACCTCTGCCAGGAGGCCGGCTTCCGCCCGCGTATCGCCTTCGAGGGCGAGGAGGCGGAGACGCTGCGGGGCCTCGTGGCCGCCGGCCTCGGAGTCGCCCTCCTGCCGCCACCGGCCGTGCCCCGCCCGGGAGTTGTCGAACTGACGGTCACCGCGCCACGCGCCGCCCGGGAGATCGGCGTCGCCTGGTTGGAGGGCCACCCGGACACCCCGCCGGTGGCTGCCTTCAAGAAGTTCCTGCTGTCGAGAAGGGGCCACCTGCTCCCGGACTGAGGACCTTCCGGCGCCTCGTGATCTCAGGCACCACGCCCGCTCCCTGATCCAGCCCGGAACTCAGAACAGGCCCTGACGGCGCAACGGCCGCCCGAAGCCGGAGGCAAGCGGCATTCGCAACCCCAACGGCGGCGGAGCCGCCAGCGCGTCCTCCACAGGCCGGGAGAACGCCCGCCCGAACAACGCCCCCATCACGAAGTCCTCCGCGAGCGCGAGTACTTCCTCGCGGTGCTGAGACAGCCCGTGCCCGTCGGAGTGGACCTCGAAGCGGCAGATACCCGGGTTGGTCTTCTTCGTGCGCGCCGCGAACTGGAAGGACAGCTCCGGGTCGGTGCGCGCGTCCATCGTGCCGTGCACGATCATGACCCGCCGCCCGGCGAGCTGCTTGACGGGTTCGGGCGGTGCCGCGACGTCCTTCTCCGGCAGCCAGGGGGACAGTGCCAGCACGGAGCCTACGGCCGTGTGGCCGCCTGCCTGCAGCGCGGCCCGACCGCCCATGCCTGTCCCCGCGAGGCACAAGGGGACGTCTCCGTAGCGGCGTACGACCTCGTCGCACGCCCAGGAGGCGTCGTGCGCCAGATGCGCCTCGCTGCCGTTCCAGCCACGGAACCTGTAGTGCACCACGTGCGCGACCAGGCCTTCCGTACGTCCCGCGCGCGTGAGACGGCGTCCCAACGCGCGCACGGAGGCAGCCGCCAGCATCGGTGACGGTCTGCGGGCGGATCTCTCCTCGCCGGCCGGCAGCAGTAGCACAACGCCGCTCACCGCCCTCTGCTCCGGACCGAGTGCCCGTCCCAGCCGGGGGCTGCGAACCGGCGTTGCTTGCTGTGCCATGGCAGAACAGTCTCAGAAGCGACGGTGTATGCCACCTGTCGTCGGGGTCACCGTTAGGTATCGACGGTCGTCCCGACAGATGTTCTACGCGCGTAGGCGTTATGGTGCGAAGATGACGAGCCAGCACCAGCACACCCCCGGTGCGGACCAGATCCGCCGGGCCCCCAAGGTCCTGCTGCACGACCACCTCGACGGGGGCCCGCGCCCCGGAACGATCGTCGACCTGGCCCGCGAGACGGGGTACGAAAACCTCCCCGAGACCGACCCCGACAAGCTCGGCGTCTGGTTCCGCGAGGCCGCCGACTCCGGCTCCCTGGAGCGGTACCTGGAGACCTTCGCGCACACCTGCGCCGTCATGCAGGCCCGCGACGCGCTGGTGCGGGTCGCCGCCGAGTGCGCGGAGGACCTGGCCGAGGACGGGGTCGTCTACGCCGAGGTGCGGTACGCACCCGAGCAGCACCTCGAAGCCGGGCTCACCCTCGAAGAGGTCGTCGAGGCCGTCAACGAGGGCTTCCGGGAGGGCGAGCGGCGCGCCCGGGAGAGCGGTTACCGGATCCGTGTCGGCGCCCTCCTGACCGCCATGCGGCACGCGGCGCGTGCCCTGGAGATCGCCGAACTGGCCAACCGCTACCGAGACGTGGGCGTCGTCGGCTTCGATATCGCGGGCGCCGAAGCCGGCTTCCCGCCCACCCGCCACCTGGACGCCTTCGAGTACCTGCGCCAGCAGAACGCGCACTTCACGATCCACGCCGGGGAGGCGTTCGGGCTGCCGTCGATCTGGCAGGCCCTGCAGTGGTGCGGCGCCGACCGGCTCGGCCACGGCGTGCGCATCGTCGACGACATCAAGGGTCCGGCCGGCGCCGAGCAGCTCGGTCGGCTGGCGGCGTACATCCGCGACACTCGGCTGCCGCTCGAGCTGTGCCCGACCTCGAA
>CAMLJW010000363.1 GCA_946480485.1 uncultured Streptomyces sp.
CGACTGCGTTGCCGGCGGCGGCGACGGCCAGCAGGGTCAGCGTGCCGGCAACGGTTCCGACGACCGCCGTACGGCGCCGGCGGCGGGTGCGTGCATGCACAGAATGTGTTCCCTTTGTGAGGTCGGTTTTTGTGACGTCGCGGGGGGTTGGATGGGGTGTCCCGGTGGGCTTGCCGTTGGGGTGGAAGCTGGCCAAGGGGTCGCCGCCATGGCCGTCGCCACCGTTCATCCACGCGTCCTTGTCGCAGACCCGGTGGTTTGTGACGCTCTCGTCGGCGTTGGCGAACTTGTCGGATACCCCGGAGCGCTTCACGCCGCGGAGCATCTTGAAGAAGACGCGCGGGTAGACGTCTCGCCGCGCCTCACGGTCCGAGGGCTTTGGTAAAGCCCATCTCGGCTCCGCTCTGTCCGGTTGCGGCCATAACCGCTTGGCCTGCGTCACCGCACCATCGGGTGAGCCTCGCATGGGTGGCAATGACTCCCTCTCGTACTGACTCGTGGACGAGTCGCACGTGTGCAGAGCTGGAGCGCTGGTGTTCCAGCGCGGGCGACGAGTCTCTCCAGGGATCCCGTATGACCGCTAGAGGCAAATGTCCCTACCTGTCGGTAATGGCAGGTCTTCGCATTCAGTGGGGGTGTTGCTCCCGTCGGGCTCGTCGGGACGTAGCGCAGCGTGAGCGTAGGGGCTTGCTCTCCCGGTTGCTGAAGCCGGAGGCGTCACGGGCGTCCACGCCGAGTTCGCAGGACCAGAGGCAGCGGGTTGAGGCTTTGGCACCGTTGTCCTCGTATGCGAGGAAGGGTGCCATGAACCGGATCCCAGAGGGGAGCAACTCCTCGGTGCAATAAGAGGTTTGCCCTCGGCGCAATCCAAGGGCTCCGACGGGAGGTTCGCGTGGAGGACTACCGGCGTATTGCCGACCGGTTGGCCGAGGAGATCCTCTCTGGGCGGTTCGAGCCCGGGGAGCGGCTGCCGCCGCAGCGGGTGTTCGCGCGGCAGCGGCGCATCGCCGGGTCGACGGCCGGGCGGGTGTATGCGGAGTTGGTGCGGCGAGGGCTCGTCGTGGGCGAGGTCGGGCGGGGGACGTTCGTGCGGGCGGCCCCGCCCGCGTCGTCGGGGCGGGCGCCGGCCGAGGCCGAGGGGAGGGGCCCGGAGCCCCGCGTCGATCTGGGGCTGAACTACCCCTGCGCCGAAGGGCAGGCCGAGCTGCTTGCCGCCGGCCTCGCGCCGCTGCTTCGGGCCGATGTGCTCGCGGAGGTCACGCGGGCGGCGCCCGCCACCGGGACGGCCGCCGCGCGAGAGGCGGTCGCCGGGCTGGTGGGCGGTCCGGGGTGGCGGCCCGGTCCGGGGCGGGTCGTCTTCGCGGGGAACGCCCGTCAGGCCATCGCCGGCGCGCTCGCCTCGCTCGTCCGGCCGGGAGGGCGCGTCGGCGTCGAGGCGCTGACGTATCCGCTGGTCAAGGAGATCGCGGGGCGGATCGGGGTCACACTCGTACCGCTCGCGATGGACGAGGAGGGGGTGCGGCCCGATGCCGTGGTCGCCGCTCATCGCGCGGCACCGCTGTCCGCCGTGTACGTCCAGCCGACGCTCCACAATCCCACCTCCGTGACGATGGGGGACGCAAGGAGGCGCGAATTCGCCGGGACGGTGAGGGTGCTGGGCCTGCCCGTTGTCGAGGATCGGATGTGGTCCTTTCTGCGGGACGGCAGGGAGGGGCCGACTCCCTTCGCCTCCTACGCCCCCGAGCGCACGTACCTCGTCGACGGGCTCTCCAAGCGCGTCGCCCCCGGGCTCACCGTCGGTTTCCTCGTTGTGCCGAAGGAGCGGGTGGACACGGTGGCGGACGCGCTGCGGTCCGGTGGGTGGACCGCGGGGCGGTTCGCGCTGGAAGCGACTGTGCGGTGGATCGCGGGCGGGACCGTCGGGTGGCTCGTGGCAGCCAAGCGGGCGGACGCGCGGGCGCGGCAGCGGGTTGTGGAGAAGTGGCTCGGGGAGTTCGCCGTACGGGCCGATCCGTGCGCGTATCACGCCTGGTGGGAGCTGCCGCCGCCGTGGCGCGCGGACACGTTCGCGGCGGCAGCGGCGGCGCGCGGGATCGCGGTCACGCCGGGGCCGGTTTTCGCCGTGGAGCCGCGGCGCTCGGCGGGTACGGCGAACTCGGCGGGCACGGTGGTTGGGTCGGCGGGCTCGGTCGGCTCGGCGAACTGGGCGGGATCGGCGGTGGGCACGGCGGGCCTGCCCCAGCACGCCGGCCCGACCATGTCCCCGGCGGACGCCGTCAGGCTCGGGCTCGCGTCTGTTCCGGTACCGGTTCTGGAGGATGCCCTGCGGACCCTGCGCGACGTCGCGCGCGGCGGCCCGTGAGCCACGCCGTCGCCGCCACCGTGAGGCCCAGCGCGAGGATGAACCAGGTCGCCGTACGGAGTGTGAACGTGAGGGCGTCGTAGACGGCGCCCGCCGCGGCGCGGGAGACGTGCGGCGGCAGGTCGTCGAGGGCGAGATCGCGTCCGACTGCGATGGCCAGCACGAGGAGCCCGGCGCCCAGGGCCAGGCCCAGCGCCGTCGCCGTGACCGCGCGGCGGCGGCGTACCGAGAGGAGAATGCCGCCGACGGCCAGCGCGACCGCCGCGAGCGGCAGCCAGAAACCCGCGATCTCCAGCACGCGGAACCCCTTCCGCAGTGGTGCCAGTTCCCGGGCCTCGAAGACCGTGATCTCGGTGTGCGCCACCGGGATACGGTGCGCCAACGGCACACGGTCGTCGGCCAGGCGGTCCTTGAGCCGCTCGGTGACGGGCGCGAGGTCGACGGTGACGGCGGTGTCGCGGTCGCTGCGCAGGGCCCGCAGTATGGCGTCGTGCGTGGTCCGGTTCGCCATGTCCCAGGTGGTGCGGAAGGCCGGCGTGCCGGTGAAGGACCCCACCGCCTCGTGCACGAACACGCGGACCTCCCCCTCGAGAGGTCCGGCCTCGACCTCCGACATGATCCCGTCGGTGACCGTGTCCGTGATCGCGCGCCGCACGTCGGGCCCGGAGGCGAGCGGCCCCATGGTCGCGACATACCACCCCGTATCACCTATGTCGTACTTCACCCAGGCCGCGAGCCCGCCGAGCGGCATGAGGAGGCAGCCGAGGACGATCAGTACTGCCGAGAGGACTTTCCGCACCCCTCAAGCAAGAGCCCTGGCCGCGCCCTGCGCCATCGGGGGCCGGCCGGGGTGACTGCATCCGGACGCGGATTGCGTTCTTCCGGGGGAACACCCCGGTCGTCGGTCACTTGCGGTTGTAGAGCCGCATCGTCACCGGGCCGAAGACCGCGACGAACAGGCCGGCGGCAGCCCAGTGACCAGGCGATCTCCTCGCCCGGCCAGGAACCGGCCATCCTTCGGTCCTTCCCGGTTCCGGCTTCGGCTTCGGGTCGAGTGGAGGGTTCACCCGAACGGGTGTTTCCTGGTGGTGGGGGACGACGGTTCCTGGAGCTTCTCGGGCTCGGCTGGGAGTGGGTGCCCGGCGGGCGGGAGCCTGGGGAGAGGGCAGGCCCGGAAGGGATGCGTGGGTGAGACCGGGCCGCCCGCACAGACCTGAGGCCCCGGCTTGGGAGAGCCGGGGCCTCAGGCAATGCCGCGTCGACGCTCGCTCCGCGGCGCAGGTCGGGGGTCGGGAATCAGCCCTCCGTCGTGTAGAGCCGGTAGAACACCGCCACGAACACCCCCGCCGCGACCACGCACGCGATGACCGCGGACTTGAGGACGCTCGCGTCGGTGAGGCTGTAGATGAAGCCGAGCGCGATGCCCGCGAACGCCGTCCACGCGCAGGCGCGCAGCTCGCGCCCCAGGCGCGGACCGATCACGTGCAGGCCCAGGTAGACCGCCGCGAAGACGATCGCCGACACCACGCCCAGCAGGACGTTCCAGCCGGTGATGGGGCCCGCGTCGCGTCCGATCGCCGCGGCCCACAGCCCGTAGACGATGCCGCCGATCACGGGTGCCGCGAGTTGCGTGGGGCTGCCGTGCGAGCGCGCGACGCGTGCTGCGGCCTGAGCCATGACAGCGCTCCTCTCTCTCGCCCCCGCCTTCCAGAGCACACCTGGGGGGCCCGGCGGGCAAGTCGGGGTGTGGCCCCGCGGCTCGTGGTGCGGCTCCGGGCGGCCCGTGTTTCGCTGGGTGGTAGGAAAGGCGGGGCGTACGAGGAGCGGCCCTGATGAAGCTCGTGCCGCCGGATCCGGGGCGGCTGCCGGACGAGGACCTCGACAGCAGGGTCGCCGCCCGGCAGAACCTCCTGCGTGTCCGCGGCCACAGCGTCTCCTGGCTTCCGCCGCTGATCCTGCTCCTCGGGATCGCGCTGATCGACCGGAACGCCTCCGGGCAGTTCCGGATCATCTCCTGGATCGTTCTGGTGCCGGGGATCGCGGCGGCGATCTGCGGAGTGAAGGTGACGGCCGCGTTCGCCGTCCTCGCCCTCGTCGCGTATGTCGAGGTGGATGCCTCGTGGCCGCACCAGGAACAGACAGGGCTGCCCGACTTCATCCTCATCACGGTGGGAGGAGCGCTGGCGACGCTGGCGTGCGCGGTACGGGTACGGGGCGAGCGGCGCATGCTGCACATGCGGGACGTGGCCGAGACGACCCGGCGTGCCGTGCTGCGCCCGCTGCCCTCGCCGTGGGCGGGACTGGAGCACGCGGCGGTGTATCTCGCCGCCGACACCGAGGCGCGGGTAGGCGGCGACTTCTACGACATCCAGCCGGGCCCGCACGGGACGCGGGTCCTCCTCGGGGACGTCCAGGGCAAGGGCCTCCCGGCGGTCGCGGCGGCCGCCGCGCTGCTCGGCACGTTCCGAGAGTCCGGCTACCACGAGACGTCCCTCGCCGTCGTCGCCCAGCGCCTGGAGACACGGATGGGCCGGCACCAGGGCTACCTGGCCGACCTGGGCGAGGAGCGGGACGACGACGATCCGGCGGTCGGCACCGTGGAACGCTTCGCCACCGCCGTCCTCGTCGCCTTCCCGCCCCCGGGTGCGCCCGGGGGCCACATCGAAGTCGTCAACTTCGGCCACGAGCCCCCGCTGGTGGCGGGCCCGCACGGCGTACGCGCCCTGCCGCCCGGCGACGGCGTCCCCGTCGGCCTCGGTGACCTGGGGGACGGGGTGCCGCCTGTGCAGCACGTCCGGCTGGCCCCCGACGAGACCCTCCTCCTCGTCACGGACGGTGTGACCGAGGCACGCGACGGCGACGGCGCCTTCTTCCCGCTGCACGACCGGGTGCGCGCCGCGGTCTGCGCGAACCCGGCCACGGCGGCTCCCGCGCCCCTCGTCCGCCTCGTCCACGACGGCACCCTCGACCACTGCGGCGGCCACCTCGCCGACGACACGACGATCTTCGCGGTCCGGCTCGACGATCCGTACGGAGCCAGGGCGTGTTTCGAAAGTGGCGTCGTCCGCCCGTAGGCGGGCCCGGCGGCGTCTGGTGCGTGCGATCGCAACGCGGAGGGTCGCCCCGATACTGGGCGCGTATCGGGGCGTGCCCGACAACGCGGCGAGCGTGCGTGCCAGGC
>CAMLJW010000364.1 GCA_946480485.1 uncultured Streptomyces sp.
GTCCTCCGTCAGGGCCCGGACCGGGTCCACGACGCCCCAGCCGACCAGCCGGTCGTGCCCGGCAACCGACCGCTCCGCCGTCTGTTCGATCTGGGCCACGATCCTTTGCCGGGTCCAGTCGCCGTGTTTGGCCTTGATCAGGGCGGCGACCCCGGCGACATACGGGGCCGAGAAGCTGGTGCCGTTGTCCGAGCAGTGGCCGCCTTTGGGGACTGTGGAGATCATGTCGACGCCGGGGGCTGCCACGTCCACGAATTCGCCTGCCTGGGAGAAGGCCGCTCGCTCGTTGTTGCGGTCCGAAGACGCCACAGCCAGCACGCCGTCGTATGACGCCGGGTAGGTCCGTTTCACGGTGCCGCCCAGCCCGTCGTTGCCTGCCGACGCCACGACCACGATCTCCTTGTCCAGGGCCGCGTCGACCGCCTGCTTCAGGGCCGGATCGGGCTCTACCGCGTTCTGTGTGTCCTGGGAGATGTTGATGACGTCGGCCTTGGCCCGGATCGCGTGGCGGATGGCGGCAGCCAGGGTTTCCGCCGTGCCGTGGCCCTCCGCGTCGTTCTGTTTGATGGGGATGATCGTTGCCTCGGGGGCCAGGCCCACGAACCCGGTCTTCTCTGCGGGGCGGGCCGCGATGATGCCCGCCACGCGCGTGCCATGGCCGACCGTGTCCGTGGTGCCGTCGTCCTTGCCCCGGTCGATCGGTTCGCCCTTGCTGTCCTTCTCCGGTAGGTAGTTGGCGCCACTCGACGCGTCCACCGCACGCGTGAGCTGCGGATTCTTCATGTCAACGCCCGTGTCGATCACCGCGACCCGTACGCCTTTGCCTTTGGACTGGGCCCACAGTTCATCCAGGAGGACGCGTTGCAGCGCCCAGGGACGGCCCACGTACTTCTTGTTCGGGAACGTGCACTGGTCGCCGGCTGCGAAGGCGGAAAACACCGGAGCAGCGGATGCGATCACTGTCGTGCTGGTCACCACGGTCAAGGCCGCGGCCACGCGCGCGGCCCTGCGCAACCAAGAAGATCCGGAAGAGCAAGAAGATCGGGGAGACCCGGAAGTCCCGGAAGACCAGCAGAGCCGGGAGAGCCGGGCGGAGCGGGAGAACTGGGAAAGATCAAAAGAGGCGTACGTCATCTGGTCCTCACCCCCTACGAACCCTGCGGCTGACGCGCCGCCGCCGTCGACAGACGGGGCCCCGTCGGCAGGAAGTTGGACCATGCGGCGGGGATCAGCGCCGGGTCCACGGCGGCGTATCCGAGGCGGACCTGGGCCTGCTCGGCCTCCTGGAGGAGCTGCTCGCGCTTCTTGGCGGAGGTGCCGATGCCCGCGTCGTCCGTCGCGCTGTCGGAGTTGGACTGCATGGCGTAGCGCAGACCCGTGTCGGTGACCAGGAAAACGCCGCCGGCCTTGGTCTCCGAGCCCTTGAACTGGCGGAAGAGCTGCCCGGAGCCGGGGGTCACATAGGCGCTGGACGAGCCGGTGGCGAGGGTGGCCGGGAGCTTCGTGCCGGCCCACGTGCTCAAGGTGGTGGTGCCCTTGTCCCGGTCGACGGCGCGCAGGACGTTGCAGAGGGTGTTGCGGCGGCCGGACGACTCGGCTGCCTCGTTGACCGGCTTCGGCTTCAGGCTGGGCCAGTTGTACTGCGCGCCGAACTCCTTGCCCGGCGTGAAGGCTCCGGCGCTCACCTTGCGTGCCTGGCCCCTCTGGCCGACGGAGACCAGGTCGCGGCTGTTGAGGAGGAGCGTCGCGGTGAAGGGCGAGACCGGCGCGATGCGTCCGGGCAGCACCACGTAGTCCTGGGCGGTGGCACCGTCCTCCAGGACCATACCGACCTTGTTGGCCTCGGGATCCTCGCGGACCTGCACGCCGGCGTTCTCTCCGGGCGAGCCGTCCACCGCCGGGAAGGTGATCGGGTCGCCCTGGTGAAGGGTGTCGAGCCACTCCTGGGAGACCCGCTGCGGATCGCGGCCCAAACCGACGACGGTACGCAGCAGGAGTTCGTCATCGGCAGACACCTGGTACGCCCTGCCGCCGGCATCAACCACGTAGCGGGTCTTGTCGGGGCCGACCACGTACAACAGCTCGCCGCCACGCAGCCGTTCGCGGCCCTCTGTTTTGTCCTCCTCGCGTTCCGCGAGGACGAAGGCGGCCTTCTGGATGGCCCTGCCGCCGTCGCTCGGGCGTTCGCACACGGCCCAGCGCTTCGTGGCACCCGCCTCGGAGGCGGCGGGCAGGCGGTCAGGTGCGTACGGGATACCGATGGTGGCGCCGTGCGGGATGTCCCCCTTGTCGAGGATGGACTCGTCGACGTTGATGACCTTGCCCTGGTCGGCGTCGAGGAGGAGCTTCGCGGACGCCATGTTGAGGACGGGGTGCAGCTGGCGCTTGCCGTTCGTGACGAGGACGACGTACCGGGTCGTGGACTTGCTCGCGATGATCACGTTCTTGTTCGTGGCGTCCCAGTCCTTCGGCGCGGTCGGTTTGAACATCCCCCACCCGCCGAAGATCGCCAGGATGACCACCCCGACCATGAGGCCGGGCAGCACGCCGCGCAACGGGCGTGGTGCGCCCTCCTCCGAACCGTCGGGTGAATTCTGGATGAAGGACGCGAGCATACGTCGCTTCGCGAAGGTGTAGGCGTTGAGTTCGTCCCGCCGTGATGCCATGTGTGCCTGAATCTCCCCGTGTCTCGCGCCGCGTCTCGTCGTGCGGCGCCGGGGGTCAGCGTCCCCCGCCCTCCGTTGTCAGACCGAACACCTACTATGCCGGGTAAGTGATCGGCCTTGTGGAGCGGGTAGGGTACCCGGACTTTCAAGGACCTTGGCTGGCGCGGCAATTCGGATGAGTCGCGAGGCGTTGCGAATACATCGGGGGTGGGAGTGATGGCTTCCGGAGCGCGAGCACGGTCGCGCAACCGGTCTCAGGGAGCGGGCTCTTCGGCGCCCCGGCCGGATCATGGGCGGCAGCGGCCCGCGCCGCCCTCGCGGTCTCAGGGTCCGAGTGCGCTTCACCTCAGGACGCGTCCCGGACAGTTCGGATCGTTCCGGTGGCAACGGGCCGTTCTGATCGAGATCGCCGCCGCACTGTTGCTCGCGGGGTGGCTCATCGATCCGGTGGCGCTGGTGCCGACGGGAGTGGTGGCGGTCCTGCTCGTTCTTCTCGCAGTCGTACGTCGCAGGGGACGCCCCCTGCCCGAATGGCTCGGGGCGGCCAGGGAGTTGAAGGCGCGGCAGCGGCGGGCCGCCAGTACGCCGATCCAGCCCGGTACGGAGCCGGGCCTCGCGCCGGCCGTGGAGTGTGATCCGAGCCTGCGGACGTATACGTACGGCGGGCGGGACCAACGGTCCGTCGGAATCATCGGGGACGGGACGTTCGTCACCGCCGTGCTGCTGGTGGAGGCCGACGCAACCGCGCTGCGGGCCGAGCGGAGTCGGCAGCCACTGCCTCTCGGGCTGGTGCGGGATGCCCTCGAAGTGGACGGGATACGGCTGGAGTCGGCGCAGACAGTGCTGCACACGCAGCCCGCGCCGGCGCTGCATCTGCCCCAACAGTCGGTGGCTGTCACGAATTACGCGCCGTTGCAGGAGCAAACGGGGGCGCCGGCGGTGCGCATCACCTGGATCGCGTTGAAGCTCGATCCGGAGTTGTGTCCGGAGGCCGTGGCCGCGCGTGGTGGCGGGCTGGTCGGGGCACAGAAGTGCGTTGTGCGTGTCGTCGACCACCTCGCGAGCAGGCTCTCCGGGGCAGGGTTCCGTACGACCGTGCTCAACGAGGAGGAACTGATCGCCGCAGTGGCCACATCGGCTTGTGCCAACCCTCTGGTGACGGCGGAGGCGGGACGGACCGATATGCCGGAGCGGCGAACCGAGGAGTCCAGCCGGAGCTGGCGCTGCGACAACCGCAGGCATACCACCTACTGGGTGCGGAAGTGGCCTCAGTTGGGCGGCCGGGGGCCCTCGTTGCCCCAGCTCGTCGCGCTCATCACCGCCGTTCCCGCTCTGGCCACGACCTTCAGCCTCACGCTGGGGCGTGGTGAGCGGCAGGAGGTGTCACTCACCGGACATATACGGGTGACCGGGCGCAGCGATGACGAGCTGGTCGCGGCACGACACGCTCTGGAGCACGCCGCGCGTCAGGCCGGGACCGGGCTGGCCCGGCTCGACCGCGAGCAACTGCCCGGTGTGCTTGCCACGCTGCCTCTCGGGGGTGCTCTGTGATGGCCATGACGACAGCACCGGGAGCAGGTTCGTACGGCTCCCCCGGCGCCGGAGAGCCCTCGGTCGCGGAACGGATGCGCGGTCATGTGCGCAGCGGGTTCGGGCTGATCGGGCCTCGGCACGGACGGCACGCACTGACCGTGGAACAGGTGGACTCGCTGGCCCTGCCCATCGGGGACGACGGGGTCGTCGTGGGCGTGGACGCCGAGGGACAGCCCGCAGTGCTGGGGCTCAACCGGCCGACTCCGTACGACGTCGTCCTCATCAGTGGCCTGTGGACCGCGCAGGTCCTGGCGCTGCGGGCGGCGGCGACGGGTACGCGCGTGGCCGTGGAGACGGCCCGGGCCCGGTCCTGGACGCAGGTGGTGCAGGCCCTGGGCGGCGGGCAGACCGGCATGACCGTGTACGACGTGGGGCGGGTGCCGCCGCAGGGGGCGTCCGCGGGTGCCCCTGTGCTCGTGGTGCGGGATTGCGGGATGCGGCCGCCGCGCGGGCGGGTGGTGTCCGGGCCCTGGCAGTCCGTACTGACACTGCTGCCGTACCTCAGCCCGGTGGCTCCTCGACTGGTCCGGCAGGCGCGCCTCGTGGGCGTGCAGCGGGTCTCGCCCGATGAGGCCGCACAGATAGGCCGGACCATGGGGCTGCCCCACGGAGACGTGGAAGCTCTGCCGACGCTCGCGGACGGGCTCACCCTGTGGTGTGCTGACCGTGACCGGCAGTACGTGATGACACAGCCGACGGACGCTGAGACCGGATTGTTGGGTACGCCTCGAAGGATGGACTAAGGGTTCGGGTTTGCGCACCTTTGAAATAGCTGGAGCGTTTTGAACTCGGCTCGAGGCTGGCTTGATGTCAAATCTGCCCGCTTTAGCCACCACTTCGTCGAGCGCGTACATCACTTCCGGGCAGATGTGACCTAGCGGGTGGGACCGTTGGGGTGGGCGGACCTGCCATGGGGGTGGTTGTGGTGATTAGGCTGGGGTGGGGCGCGGCAGCAGAACCCCTGGGCGGGTCGGCCGCGCCACAGGGGAGAGCCGGGCGGACCAGACGGCCTCGGACGACAAGCACAGTCGCCCCGGCACGGCATGAGGGTGCTCGACCACACCAGGAGGAATTGTGAACAGCGATCGGGACGGGATCCGCGGGGGCTGGGCCACACCCGGCGATGACCAGTCCGACGCGGAGTCCGCCGTCGAGACGACGGGCGAGTTCACCATCGACTACGCCGCACCTGCCTGGTATACGCAGAATGCGTCGGACAGTTCCGGCGGTTCCGGCGGTTCCGGCGGTTCCGGCGGTTCCGGCGGTTCCGGCGGTTCCGGCGG
>CAMLJW010000365.1 GCA_946480485.1 uncultured Streptomyces sp.
CCCCGGGCCAAGACCCCGGGCCAAGACCCCGGGCCAAGACCCCGGGCCAAGACCCCGGGCCAAGACCCACACAGGGGCAGGGCCCACTCCGGGCAAGACCACCCCCCGCTAAACCAATTCATCAAACAATCTCCAAATAAGAAAAATAAGAATAGTGGCGGAAGATCTCCCGCGATCGGCCGCCGGGAAATGAAATAGACGTCTCACGATCCGGACGAAGGGCAGAAAGTCCCGTCCGGTGAGTGAAACTGGACCAACCGTGACGGTATGAGGAAACGAGGTCGGATGATGCGTACGCGTCCGCTGAAGGTGGCGCTGCTGGGCTGTGGGGTTGTCGGCTCAGAGGTGGCGCGCATCATGACGACGCACGCCGACGACCTCGCCGCCAGGATCGGGGCGCCCATCGAGCTGGCGGGGGTCGCCGTAAGACGGCCCTCCAGGGTGCGCGAGGGCATTCCCGCGGAACTCATCACCACGGACGCGACGGCTTTGGTCAAACGCGGGGACATCGACGTGGTCGTCGAGGTCATCGGCGGCATCGAGCCGGCACAGACCCTGATCACCGCCGCCTTCGAGCACGGCGCGTCCGTCGTCTCCGCCAACAAGGCGCTGCTCGCCCAGGACGGCGCCGCGCTGCACGCCTTCGCCGAGGAACACGGCAAGGACCTCTACTACGAGGCGGCGGTGGCCGGTGCCATCCCCCTGATCCGGCCGCTGCGCGAGTCCCTCGCCGGCGACAAGGTCAACCGGGTGCTCGGCATCGTCAATGGCACCACCAACTTCATCCTCGACAAGATGGACTCGACGGGCGCCGGGTATCAGGAAGCGCTCGACGAGGCCACCGCGCTCGGGTATGCGGAAGCCGACCCGACCGCCGACGTCGAAGGGTTCGATGCCGCCGCCAAGGCCGCGATCCTCGCCGGTATCGCCTTCCACACGCGCGTGCGCCTCGACGACGTCTACCGCGAGGGCATGACCGAGGTCACCGCCGCCGACTTCGCGTCGGCCAAGGAGATGGGCTGCACCATCAAGCTGCTCGCCATCTGTGAACGGGCTGCCGACGGGGAGTCCGTGACCGCGCGCGTGCACCCCGCGATGATTCCGCTGACCCACCCGCTCGCCTCCGTGCGCGGCGCGTACAACGCCGTGTTCGTCGAGTCGGACGCCGCGGGGCAGCTGATGTTCTACGGTCCCGGCGCGGGCGGTGCGCCCACCGCCTCCGCGGTCCTCGGCGACCTCGTGGCCGTCTGCCGCAACCTGCTCAGCGGCGCGACCGGACCGGGCGACTCCGCGTACACCCAGCTGCCCGTGTCGCCCATGGGTGAGGTCGTCACGCGGTACCACATCAGCCTTGATGTGGCCGACAAACCGGGTGTTCTCGCCCAGGTTGCCACCGTCTTCGCCGAGCACGGTGTTTCGATCGATACGGTTCGCCAGCAAGGTCGACAAGACGGAGGCGGCGAGGCATCTCTCGTCGTCGTCACCCACCGCGCGTCCGACGCCTCCCTGAACGGGACCGTCGAGGCGCTGCGCAACCTCGACACCGTGCGGGGTGTCGCCAGCATCATGCGGGTTGAAGGAGAGTAACCAGCAATGACCCACCAGTGGCGCGGAATCATCGAGGAGTACCGGGACAGGCTGCCGGTCTTCGACAGCACGCCGGTCGTGACGCTCCGCGAGGGCGGCACGCCGCTCGTGCCCGCGCAGGTGCTCTCCGAGCGCACGGGCTGCGAGGTCCACCTCAAGGTGGAGGGCGCGAACCCCACCGGGTCCTTCAAGGACCGCGGCATGACCATGGCCATCAGCAAGGCAAAGGAGGAGGGCGCGAAGGCCGTCATCTGCGCCTCCACCGGCAACACGTCCGCCTCGGCGGCCGCCTATGCCGTACGGGCCGGAATGGTGTCCGCCGTTCTCGTCCCGCAGGGCAAGATCGCGCTCGGCAAGATGGGCCAGGCGCTCGTGCACGGAGCGAAGATCCTTCAAGTGGACGGGAACTTCGACGACTGCCTCACACTCGCGCGCAGTCTGTCCGAGAACTACCCCGTGGCCCTGGTGAATTCAGTCAACCCGGTGCGTATAGAGGGTCAGAAGACCGCCGCCTTCGAAATCGTGGACATGCTCGGTGACGCGCCCGACATTCACATCCTGCCGGTGGGCAACGCCGGCAACATCACCGCCTACTGGAAGGGCTACAAGGAGTACGCCGCCGACGGCATCGCCGGGCAAACCCCTCGAATGTGGGGTTTCCAGGCCTCCGGTTCCGCCCCGATCGTGCGCGGCGAGGTTGTCAAGGACCCGTCGACCATCGCCACCGCGATCCGGATCGGCAACCCGGCGTCCTGGCAGTTCGCGCTGGCCGCGCGGGATGAATCAGGCGGCTTCATCGATGAGGTGACGGACCGTGAGATTCTGCGCTGTTACCGGCTGTTGGCCTCTCAGGAGGGCGTCTTCGTCGAGCCCGCCTCCGCCGCGTCCGTCGCCGGCCTGCTGAAGGCCGCCGAGCAGGGCAAGGTCGACCCGGGCCAGCGGATCGTCTGCACGGTCACCGGCAACGGCCTCAAGGACCCGGACTGGGCCGTCGCGGGCGCCCCGCAACCCGTCACGGTCCCGGTGGACGCGGCCACGGCGGCGGAGCGCCTTGGCCTCGCATAGCCGGTAAGAACGCCTGATGGGGGGTGCACAGGGGGGCTTATGACACGCATCGTGCGCCTCCTGTGCGCCCTATGTCGCCACACAACCTTCCTTCGATAGGCTGTAGGTAACCCGCCCGCCGCATATGCCGCGGTGCCACGCCGTCTTTGCGGCCGCCGGGCCTTCCGTGGTCTTCCGTTACGTCTCGCAGGATTTCGACAATCTCGACAATCTCGCAGCTCAAGCTCAAGGAGAGTCATCGAGCGATGGCCGGTCCAGCGTTCCGCGCCGCCGCCGTCCGGGTGCGCGTCCCCGCCACCAGCGCCAACCTCGGTCCGGGCTTCGACGCCCTGGGCCTGTCGCTGGGGCTCTACGACGACGTGGTCGTCCGGGTGGCCGACTCCGGCCTGCACGTCGACATCGCGGGTGAGGGCAGCGAGACACTCCCACGTGACGAGAGTCACCTCCTCGTACGCTCCCTGCGTACCGCCTTCGATCTGCTGGGCGGACAGCCGCGCGGCCTCGAGATCATCTGCGCCAACCGCATCCCGCACGGCCGTGGCCTGGGCTCCTCGTCCGCCGCGATCTGCGCCGGCATCGTCGCCGCGCGCGCCGTGACCATAGGCGGAGACGCCAAGCTCGACGACGCGGCGCTCCTGGAGCTCGCCACCGAGATCGAGGGCCACCCCGACAACGTCGCGGCCTGTCTGCTCGGCGGTTTCACGCTGTCCTGGATGGCGGGCGGCGCCGCGCGCGCCATCAGGATCGATCCGGCCGATTCCATCGTTCCGGTGGTTTTCGTACCGGGGAAGCCGGTTCTGACCGAGACCGCCCGTGGCCTGCTGCCGCGCACCGTGCCACACATCGACGCCGCCGCCAACGCGGGCCGCGCCGCGCTGCTCGTCGAGGCCCTGACCAGGCGCCCCGAGCTGCTGCTGCCCGCCACCGAGGACCGGCTGCACCAGGAGTACCGGGCTCCCGCCATGCCGGAGAGCGCCGCCCTGGTGGAGCGGCTGCGGGCCGACGGAATCCCCGCGGTGATCTCCGGGGCGGGCCCCACCGTGCTTGCGCTGGCCGACCAAGCCACCGCCGACAAGGTCTCCCGCCTGGCCGGCGGGGGCTGGGCGGCCAACCGGCTGAGCCTCGATGCCCAGGGAGCGAGCGTGCTGCCGCTTGCCACCTGACACACGGTTGCCGGATGTGGAGAGGGGAATGTTTGTTGGATCCGGTAGTGTTAATCTCAAGTCCGCACCCGACCCCACCACGGCGAGGTGCTTCGTGTCCCCGTTCGGGACAGACCTTCTTCCGGGAGCCTCCCAAACTGCTTTGTGCCACGCATTCGGTGCTATGCGCTGAGCAGTCCTGAGCACGCTCCGGAAACCGGCGCGACCGAGCCGATCGACATCGAACCTCAGTGTCGCGGCCCCCGGAAACGCCATCACCAGTTATTTCCTCCGCCTCTTTGGCGGACCACCGCCCCGGCACGGTCCACACGACAGGGACCAAAGCCGGACAGCACAACCGGTCGCCGAGCCAGACAGGCCGACGTCCGCTCCAGGGAAGGACCCTTCGTGAGCGACACCACCGATCTGATGGGCGCACGTGTCGAGGAGACCGCTGCCGCGCCCGCCACGGACGCCTCCGCCGCGCCTGCCACCGGTGCTTCGGGCTCCCGTCGGCGCCGCGGTACCGGCCTTGAAGGCATGGTGCTGGCCGAGCTGCAGCAGGTCGCATCCGGCCTCGGCATCAGGGGCACCGCGCGGATGCGTAAGAGCCAGCTGATCGAGGTCATCAAGGAGGCGCAGGCGGGAGGGGGTGCCTCGGCGAAGACCGCCGAAGGCGCCGCCGAGACCAAGCCGAAGCGCCGGGCCACCTCGAAGGCTCGTGCGGGGGAGGAGGCCGCGTCTTCCGCCGGAAAGTCCGCCGACAGGCAGGACAAGCAGGCGGGCAAGGCCGAGAAGGTCGAGAAGGCTGACAAGGCCGTGGCCCAGCAGCAGATCGAGATCCCCGGCCAGCCCGCCAGTGACGACGCCCCCGCAGAGCGCCGCCGTCGCCGGGCCACCGCCGATGCGGGCAGCCCCGAGACGGTTACCGCCGAGGCGAGGGCCGAGACGCCGGCCCCGGCCCAGTCCCACGTCGAGGCCAGGGCCGACGCCGGTGACCAGGGTGACCAGGGTGGCGAGGGCCGTCAGGGCCGTCAGGGCCGCCGGGACCGGGACCGGGGCGGCCGGGACCGCGACCGGGGCGGCCGCGGCAAGGGCGACGACCAGCAGACCCAGGGCGGTGGTAACCAGCAGCGCGGCCAGCAGCAGGGCGGCGGCCGCCAGGACCGCCAGGACGACGGTTACGACGACGACGGGGGCGGCCGTCGCGGCCGTCGCGGTCGCTACCGGGACCGACGTGGCCGCCGTGGCCGTGACGAGATCGCCGAGCCGCAGCTCGCCGAGGACGACGTTCTGATCCCCGTCGCGGGCATCCTCGACATCCTCGACAACTACGCGTTCATCCGTACGTCCGGCTACCTCCCGGGTCCGAACGACGTGTACGTCTCCCTCGCCCAGGTCCGCAAGAACGGTCTGCGCAAGGGCGATCACGTCACCGGCGCGGTCCGGCAGCCGAAGGAGGGCGAGCGCCGCGAGAAGTTCAACGCGCTGGTCCGGCTGGACTCCGTCAACGGCATGGCGCCCGAACTCGGCCGCGGCCGCCCGGAGTTCAACAAGCTGACGCCGCTTTACCCGCAGGACCGGCTCCGTCTGGAGACCGACCCGGGCGTGCTGACCACCCGCATCATCGACCTCGTCGCGCCGATCGGTAAGGGTCAGCGCGGTCTGATCGTGGCCCCGCCGAAGACCGGCAAGACCATGATCATGCAGG
>CAMLJW010000366.1 GCA_946480485.1 uncultured Streptomyces sp.
GAGCGCGGAGTTGATCTCGGTGACGACGGCGGGATCGAGGTCGGCGGAGAGATCAACGCCGAGGATCTCGGCGCCGATCCGGCCGCCGATCCTGCGGATGTCGAAGCCGGTGCTGGTGGTCATGTGCGGGTTCCTTTCGGGAGGTGACCGGTCAGGAGGTGACCGGTCGGGAGGCGATCGGTTGTGGGGCGGTCAGGAGGTGATGGGCATGGAGGTTCCCTTGGCACCCTGCGGGGGCTGCCCTTCTCCTACGTCTGTCGTGGCCAGGCGGTTGGCGGGGCGGGCCAGCCGTAGTGCTCGCGCAGCGTGCGGCCGGTGTACCTGGTGCGGAAGAGGCCGCGCTGTTGGAGGATCGGTACGACGTGGTCGACGAAGTCCTCCAGGCCGCCCGGTAGATGGGGCGGCATGATGTTGAAGCCGTCGGCGGCGCCCTGGGTGAACCACTCCTCGAGCTGGTCGGCTATCTGCTCGGGCGTGCCGGCGAAGGCGCGGTGGCCGCGTCCGGCGCCGAGGCGGGCGATGAGCTCGCGCAGGGTGAGGCCGTCGCGGCGGGCGAGATCGGCGACGAGCGTGAAGCGGCTCTTGTTGCCGTTGATGTCCCGCTCCTCGGGAAGATGGGGCAGAGGCCCGTCCAGCGGCAGCCCGGTCAGGTCGGTGCCGAGCATCCCGGACAGCTGGGCGAGCCCGTACTCGGGGACCTGGAGGTCCGTCAGTTCCTGCTCCAGCGCGTGGGCCTCGGCCTCGGTGGATCCGATGACGGGGGCGATGCCGGGGAGGACGAGCAGCTGGTCCTCGGTGCGGCCGTATCGGGCCAGCCGCGATTTGAGGTCCTTGTAGAAGGACTGGCCGTCGGCGAGGGTCTGCTGGGCGGTGAAGACGGCCTCGGCGTACTGGGCGGCGAACTCCTTGCCGTCCTCCGACGAGCCGGCCTGCACCAGCAGCGGGTAACCCTGTGGGCTGCGCGGTACGTTCAGCGGGCCCTGCACCCCGAAATGCTTCCCGCGGTGTTCGATCTTCCGCACCTTGCCGGTGTCGGCGTAGACGCCGCGCTCACGGTCGAGCAGGATCGCGTCGTCCTCCCAGCTGTCCCACAGCTTGGTGGCGACCTCGATGAACTCCCGCGCCCGCTCGTAGCGCAGGCCGTGCTCCAAGTGTTCGTCCTGCCCGAAGTTGCGGGCCTCGTTCACGGTGCCGGAGGTGACGATGTTCCAACCGGAGCGGCCGCCGCTGATGTGGTCCAGGGAGGCGAACTTGCGGGCCGTGTGGAACGGCTCGTTGAAGGTGGTGGAGACGGTGGCGATCAGGCCGACGTGCTCGGTGACCGCCGCCAGGGCGGACAGCAGGGTGAGCGGTTCGAAGCCGCCGAGCGCGTTGTGCCTGACCTTGCCCCCCAGGGCGAGGCCGTCGGCGAGGAAGACGGAGTCGAGCAGGCCGCGTTCGGCGGTCCGCGCGAGGTGCTGGAAGTAGGGAAGGTCGGTGACGCGTTCGGGCTGGGTGCGCGGGTGCCGCCAGGCGGCGTCGTGGTGGCCGGCGTTCATCAGGAAGGCGTTGAGATGCAGCTGCCGGTGTCTGGTCGCGGTCATGAGGGTCCTCGGATCGGGGCGGCGAGATGCTCGGGGGAGAGGGAGGGGCCGTGGGGCGACAGGGCGGCCGGGTCAGCCGTCGGCGGGTACGCGCCAGGAGCTGAGCCGCCGTTCCAGGGCCACCAGGAACTGGTTGAAAGCCACGCCGATGGCGGAGATCGTGATGATCCCCGCGTACATCTGCGGGATCGCGAAGTTGTACTGCGAGGCGTTGATCAGATAGCCGAGGCCCGCCTTGGCGCCGATCATCTCGGCGGCGACCAGCACCAGAATGGACACCGCTCCGGCCAGCCGGATGCCGGTGAACATCACCGGCACCGAGGACGGCAGGATGACCTTCTGGAACAGCCGGGGCGCGGACAGGGCCATCGACTTCGCGAGTTTCAGCAGGGTCGGGTCGATGTTGCGGACCGCGCTGATGGTGTTGAGCAGGATCGGCCAGGTGCACGCGTACACCACGATGGAGATCTTCGAGGCCTCGCCGATGCCCAGCAGCAGCACGAACACCGGCAGCAGGGCCAGAGCGGCGGTGTTGCGGAAGGCCTCCAGCAGCGGGCCGAGGAGGTCGGCGACCGGCCGGTACCAGCCGATCAGCAGCCCGAGCGGGACGGCGAGGGCCACGGCGAGCCCGAATCCGCTGAACGAGCGCACCAGGCTGGCGCGCGCGTTGTCGGCGAGCTGACCGTCGGCTGCCAGCCCCCACCAGGCGCGGGCGACCTCGCTGAACGGCGGCAGGAAGACCCGGTCGACCAGGCCGAGTCGCGGTGCGGTCTCCCACAACAGCAGCAGAGCCACGATCGCCGCGGACTTGGTTGCCCCGTTCAGCAGTAGGTACGGCAGTCGGCGGATCGCACGACGGACCCGGGGCGTGGGGGACGGGACTCGGCGCACGTCCGACGGTGCGGTGTCAGGTGGCGCGGACGCGGCGGTCGTAGGAGGGGAAGAGGCCGGGACGGGCTTGGTGACGCTCTCCGCGCCCGGCACCGTGGTCTTGTCGGTGGCCGTGCCGGTTGTGGGGCTCATACGGAAGCCTCCTCCTTCTCCAACTGCTGGGCCTTGGCCACCTCGTCGTGCAGCAGCGACCAGATCTGATGGCGGTGCCGCGCGAACTCGGGACTGGAGCGGAGGTCGTCCGTCGCCGTACGGGAGTCGAACGCGACCGGCACGATCTCCTTGATGCGACCCGGCCGGGACGTCATGACGGCGACGCGCTGTCCCAGATAGACGGCCTCGTCAATGCCGTGCGTGATGAACACGACGGTCTTGCCGGTGCGCTGCCAGATGCGCAGCAGCTCGTCCTGCAGCGACTCCCGGGTCTGGGCCTCCAGCGCGGCGAACGGCTCGTCCATCAGCAGCACATCGGGGTCGTACGCGAGACTGCGGGCGATCGCCACCCGCTGCCGCATCCCGCCCGACAGCTCCTGCGGATGGCGGTCCTCGAACCCGGACAGGCCGACCAGGTCGAGGAACTCCCGGGCCTGTGCGGCCCGTTGACGCCGTGGAACGCCAGTGGACTCCAGTCCGAACTCGACATTGCCCTGCGCCGTGCGCCACGGCAGCAGCGCGTACTGCTGGAACACGATGCCGCGGTCCAGGCCCGGGCCGGTGACGGGCTTGCCGTCCAGCAGGATCCGCCCGCCGGTGGGCCGGCCCAGGCCGCCGAGTAGATCCAGCAGCGTCGACTTTCCGCAGCCGCTGGGACCCACGAGGACGACGAACTCGCCCGCCGCTATCTCCAGGTCGATGCCGTCGAGGGCGGTGAACCGGGACGCCTGCCGATCCCCCTTGCGGTCCTTGACGGTGAATTCCTTTCGTACGTCCTCGAACACGATCTTGGGTGTGGGGGATTCCGGCATGGGTCAGCTCCCGTTCTTTGCAGGGGAGGAGGACGTGTCATCGCCGTTGAAGTCATTGGTGTAGAGGTCCGACAACGTGACCTGGTCCTTCTTGATGTCGCCGCGCTCGGCCAGCCAGTCGATCCACAACTGCAGTTCCTTGCCGGTGATCCGACCCGCCGTCTCGGCGACGCCGTAGGACCGCCAGTACTTCAGCGGTGCGGTGTCCTCGTTGCGGCCTCGCTTCTTCACGATGTCCGTCATCCTGGCGACGACTTCTTCGTGCGGAGTGGAACGGGACCACTCGATGGCTTTTCCGACGGCGGTGACGAAGGTCCGGGTTGTGTCGGGGTTCTGCTGCAGGAAGCGGTCGGTCATCACATAGGTGCCGGCGCTGAACGTTCCGAGCAGTTGATAGTCGGTGAACAGCGGGCGGATGCCCCCGGTTGCCAGGGCCTTGTCGCGCATGATGCCGCCGAACACGGCGACCTAGATTTGCTTCTGACGCAGCGTCTGCTCGGTGTTGACCGGAGGCACCACGAGGGGCTCGACCTTGCCGATTTCCGCCCGGGACAGACCGCCTCGCTGCAGATAGATGTCGAGCGTGGCCTCGGCATGGGCTCCGAGGGTGTTCATCCCGACCTTCTTGCCGATCAGGTCCCTGGCCGAGCGGATCGGGCTGTCCTTGAGGACGTAGAACCCGTTGTAAACGTACGTGTCGGCGCCGTAGTAGCTGATGACCGCCTTGACAGGCGCGCCGTTCGCGGCCAGTTTCACGACCGCGCCGTTGAACGCGCCGCCGAAGTCGACCTGGCCCGTGGCCGCGGACTGGATGTCCTGCGGCCCGCTGATGGTGTTGCCGACCCACTCCAGCTTCACGTCGCCCAGATAGCCGAGGTCCTCGGCCAGCTCCGGCAGGGTGACCTGGCTCGCCCAGCCCTGGTACCGGAGGGTCTGGGTCTGGCCCGCGCCGGACGTTGCTCCGGTTGCGGTCGTGCCGCAGCCCACGGCCACCGCCGAAAGGCCGAGCAGAGTGAGGAACTGGCGTCGAGTCGATGCCGTCGTGGCCATGGAGAGGTCCTGTTCAAGTGAAGTCGTATGTGCGGGTGGGACGGCGGGTCAGTGATGCGCCGAAGGTGATCGCTGTGGCCCTGAAAACCAGTCGGTCAGGGAATGGCACACGGCCGAACGGCGGGAGAGGGAGACCTCACCGGCAGTGGCTGCGAGCAGCCCGGCGTTTACGGAAACAGCGAGGCGCGGAGGCCAGATGTGAATGGGAGCGTGGGAGAGCGGCGCCCGTCGGTGGGTTCAGAAACCGACGGCACAGAGGGCGCTGGCCTGACGTCGCAGGTCGACGTGCAGGCGCGCGGCGAGGTTCTCGGACTTGCTCACAGCCATGAGAGTCGCAGCGAATTCCAGCCAGGTCAACGTCGCTTGCGTGGCTGTCTCATACTGTCAACAGCCCGACATGTGAGTGAAGTGCGGTGTTTACAATTGCCTGGATTCCAGTTTGCGTGGTCAATGCCGCTCATTGCCGGAGCGGCCGGAAAGAGACCGGCTCGATTCATTTTCGGCGCGATGAGTCTGCTGTCGGTCCGGCACTCCGGGCGCCCGTTCGGTCAGATGGGCAGGACGAACGGCGGGTGCGCACCGTTGAGGAAGTAGTCCCCGAGATCGCGGAGCCGGTGGGCGACGGGCTCGTGCAAGGTGTGGGTCCGGGCGTTGCGCCAGAAGCGGTCGAAGCCCAGTCGTGAGGGAGGCGGAGCGGGCGCCGACGATGTCGAGGGCGTGGGCGGTGGACTCCTGGGCGGCCTTGGAGGCGGCGGCTTCGGCCACGGCCACGAGGACGGAGATCTCCGCGACGTACTCGTCCGCGGACAGGGAACCGAGCACGTCGTCGGCAGGGACCGGGACGGCGTCGAACTCCACGCTCCCGCCGGCCGCGAGCCGCTGGCCGAAGGTGTCGGCGTCGTCGTCGATCCGCGCGCCGTGCGGGGGGGGATCGACGACGACCGCAAGTGGTTCGCCGGTTTCGGCCCCGCACGGCCCATACGGTGAGGCGGTCGGCGACCAGGACCCC
>CAMLJW010000367.1 GCA_946480485.1 uncultured Streptomyces sp.
CACTTCGTGATCGTCATCGTGGCCTGGCTCGTCGTTCTCGCCGCGATGGAAGTGCTGAACCGCTCCTTCGGCGGTGACTACTCGGACAACTTCTCGCTGCCCGGCTCTCAGTCGCAGCAGGGCATGGATGTTCTCGAACGGCACGATCCGGCGGCCGGTGGCTACAGCAGCCAGATCGTGCTGCGTGACCAGGACAAGCCGTTGACCTCGTCGGCCTCCCAGATGAATCAGACGGTCACCGGCCTTCAGAAACTGCGGCACGTGCTCTCGGTACAGAATCCACTGCCACCGCCGGGACAGCAGCCCTCGGAACAGTCCCAGCAGCAGAACGTCGGTCCGCTCTCCGCCGACGCGATGACCGGCTACATCACCGTCCGCTTCGACGTGCAGCCGTCGACACTGGGCGACTCGTATCTGGACGGCGTGGATCGCTCCGTACAGCCGCTGCGGGCGGCCGGCGTCGACGTCGAGTACGGCGGTCCACTCGGTGAACTCGCCAAAGGCCGAAGCCGGACGACCGGGTCAGCGAGTTGATCGGCTTCGCGGTGGCGATCGTCGTCCTCCTCGTGGGATTCGGCAGTGTCCTCGCCGCCGGCATCCCGCTGCTGACCGCGTTGATCAGCGTCTTGGGAGGCCTGGCGTGCCTGGGACTGCTGGCAGCGGCCCTCACCTTCGCCACGGTGTCACCCACGCTGCTCACCATGATCGGACTGGGCGTCGGCATCGACTACGCGCTGTTCCTGATCCGCGCCACCGGCAGAACCTCCTGGACGGTGCCGATCCGGTACGGGCGGCGGGACGAGCCACTGCCACGAGCGGCCGGGCCGTACTCGTGTCCGGCTGCACGGTGATCATCGCACTCGCCGGGCTGACCGTCTCAGACGTCGGTTTCATCGCCAAACTGGGACTCGCCGCCGCCGTGACCGTCGTCACTGCGGTAATCGGTGCTCTGACGCTCGTCCCCGCTCTGCTCGGGCTCATCGGCGGCAGAATCGATCGCTACCATGTGCGCCGCCCGGTAGCGGAAGCGGCGGCGGGAGCGGCGGCGGGAGCGGGCGCACCCGCCCAGGGCACGTGGCACCGCTACGCCCAGCGCGTCGAGCGGCGTCCTTGGTGGTTCGTGGCCGGCGGGGCCGCCGTGGTGTTCGTGCTGGCCATCCCGGTGTTCTCCATCCAACTCGGCCACATCGGCGACGGCGCCGACCCGAAGTCGTTTACGGACCGACGGGCCTACGACATCATGGCGGAGGCCTTCGGCCCCGGTTCCAACGGCCCGTTGACTGTCGTCATCGACCAGAGCCGGGTGCCGTCCGACCAGCGCTCCGCTCTGGCGTCCCAGGCGCAGAAGGCACTCACCGATGTTCCCGGTGCGGCCACGACGACTGCGCTGACATCCACCGAGGACGAAGACGTGCTGGTCGGCACGGTCTTCCCCCAACAGGCCCCGCAGAGCGCGGTCACCACCGATCTCACGAACCGCCTGGTGGACGAGACCCTGCCCGAGGCCGTGTCCGGAACCGGCGCCCAGGGTTACGTCACGGGGACGACCGCAGCCCAGGTCGACTTCCGTGACATCGTCGCCGACCGCCTGCCGCTGATCATCGGTGTGGTGGTCGCGCTGGCCTTCCTCATCATCCTGATCGTCTTCCGCGGTGTGCTGGTCGCGGTCAAGGCTGCCGTCCTCAATGTCGTGTCGATCGCAGCCTCGTACGGCGTCGTCGTCGCCGTCTTCCAGTGGGGGTGGGGCGGTCCCGCCCTGGGCGTGTCGGGGAAGGTGCCGATCGAGAGCTATGTGCCGATGATGATGTTCGCCATCATCTTCGGCCTGAGCATGGACTACGAGATCTTCCTGCCGTCGCGGGTCCGTGAGGCCTGGCTCCGTACCGGGGACGCGAAGGCGAGTGTGGCGCACGCCCTGGAGATCACCGCGCGCGTCATCACGTGCGCCGCCCTGATCATGGTGAGCGTCTTCGCCGCGTTCATCGTCAGCGACAACATCGTGGTCAAGATGCTCGGCCTCGGGCTGGCCGTGAGCGTACTGATCGACGCAACCGTCGTACGCCTGCTCCTGGTTCCGGCGGTGATGACGCTGCTGGGACGACACGCCTGGTGGACCCCGCGCCGACTGGACCGGATCCTGCCGCACATCGACCCGGAGGGAGAGCACGACGAAACCCCCGACGACCGCACTCCACCGCCGACTCGCGTTTCGGGCAGTAGCAGGTGAGGTCCGTGCGGTACGCGGGGCGGCGACCGGCGTCGCCGCGTGCCTGAGCCGCCTGCCGCCTGCCGCGTGCCGTGAAGAGGAAGGCGTCAGGCGTGGGGCGGGTGAGCGTCTGTGGTCGCTCACCCGCCGGGGTCGGCCTCGCAGTCGGGACGAGCGGGCGAGTCGGTGGAGCACGACGGTTTCGCCGTGCTGCCCGACGTTGATCGAGTGGTGACGCCCACGGCGCGGGCGTACCGTCGAACGGTGACACAGCAGGGGACGGAGGTGTTCACTGCCTTCTCCCGAGGGTTCGACCCCCGAGAGTGCGACACGCCATGAGTAGCCCGCAGCCGTCCTCCGCACCGCAGAGCACCGCCCGGGAACCCGGCGGTGGCGGAAACGCTATGGCGCTTCTGGTCATCGCGTCGTGCCAGCTCATGGTGGTCCTGGACATCACCATCGTGAACATCGCGCTGCCGCACATCCAGCGCTCCCTGGAGTTCTCCACCACCAGCCTGTCCTGGGTGGTCAACGCGTACACGCTCGCCTTCGGTGGTCTGCTGCTGCTCGGCGGACGGGCCGGCGACATCCTGGGCAGGCGGCGCGTCTTCGTCTTCGGGGTACTGCTCTTCGTGTTCGCATCCCTGCTCGGGGGGCTCGCCCAGAACTCCGGCCAACTCCTCGCCGCACGCGCCTTCCAGGGTGTCGGCGGCGCCATCGCGTCACCGACGGCCCTGTCGCTGATCAGCACGACCTTCCGCGAGGGACCGGAGCGCAACCGGGCCTTCGGGGTCTTCGCCGCCGTCTCGGCGGGTGGCGGTGCGATCGGGCTGCTCGCGGGCGGGATCATCGTCGAGTGGCTGAACTGGCGGTGGGTGCTTTTCGTCAACGTTCCGATCGGGCTGCTCATCGCCCTCGCCACGCCCCGTTGGATCAAGGAGTCCGAACGCCGCCCGGGCCGCTTCGACTTCACCGGAGCGCTGACCTCCACCGTGGGCATGGTGTTGCTGGTGTACGGATTCATCAGGGCCGCGCAGGACGGCTGGCGGGACCGGCTCACGCTGGCCTCGTTCGCGGCGGCCGTCGTCTGCCTCGGGGCGTTCCTCCTGGTCGAGAGGGGTTCCAGGCAGCCGATCACGCCGCTGCACATGTTCGCCGACCGTAACCGCGCGGGCACCTATGGAATGATGCTCAGCCTCGCCGCCGCGATCTTCGGTATGTTCTTCTTCCTCACGCTCTTCGTACAGAACGTGCTGGACTTCAGCCCGCTGCAGGCAGGGCTCGCCTTCCTGCCGGTCAGCGTGGTCATCGCAATCGGCGCCGGGCTGGCCTCGCGGTTCCTGCCCACGTACGGTCCCAAGCCCTTCATGGTGGTGGGCGCGATCCTGGCGGCGGCGGGCCTGGCCTGGCTGACCCTGACCGATGTCCACTCCACCTACGCGGGCAGCATTTTGGGCCCCATACTCGTCTTCGGCCTGGGCATGGGCATGGAGTTCGTCTCGCTCACGCTGATGGCGCTCTCCAACGTCCCCGTCCAGGAGACCGGCGCGGGCTCCGGACTCCTCAACGCCACCCAGCAGGTCGGTGGTGCGCTGGGGCTGTCCATCCTGGTCACGATGTTCGGTACGGCCAGCACCAACGAGGCGGAGAGACAAATTCCTCGTTTTCTGGCGCGGGCGACCCCGGCAGAGCGGCTGCGGTTCGAACGCACCAGGGACCTCCCCCGGCCCTGGGCCGACGAGGTCCTCACCTCCGGGATCTCGGCCGCCCTTGTCATGGCGGCGATCTTCGCTCTGGTCGCTGCGCTCATCGCCGTCCTGGTCATCCAGGTCCGCCCCTCCGACCTGGAACGCCTCAGGGGCGGGACGGGCCCCGGCCCTGTCTGAGACCGAGCAGCTCGGCCGGCGCCGGGCTGCCCGGTGGCGGGGTGAAGGTGCGATCCAAGCTGGATCAGCGGGCAGCAACCGCAGGTGACAGGCCCGGCGTGGCGTGAGCCGGGGACAGAGCCTTGCGCCGGTCGCGGGCGCCACCGGGCGGCGGGCCAGGACGGTGGAGCCGCGCTGCCCGTCGGGGCGGCGCACCACCTCGACCGTGACGCCGCGGCGGGCGAACGCCTCGGCCGGCGCCTGGCCCTGGTGGGCCAGGGATTCGGCGTAGTCGGGTGGCGTCCGATGTGCGCTCAAGCGAGGTCGACTTCGACAAGATCAAGACGGTTCGCGCGAACGCCATGCCACGGGAGGGTCGCGGCGGCCTCCCGCCACGGTGCGAAACCGCCGCCCACCCTCCGTCCCAGCCCTTGCTTCACCTATCGACATTCGATAGCTTCTCATCGTAACTCGATGGAAAGTTGGGCCATGGGAAAGCTGACCGTGGGTGCGCTGCGCGCCGTGCTGGTGGTGGTGCTCGCCGGCACCGTGTTCGTACAGGCATTGATGGTGTGGGCATTGGCAACCGACCCGGAGGACGGTTCGCTCCCGCTGACCCCGCTGCGCGTGGTCACGATCCTGGGCATGGTGTCGGTCCAGGTCGCCCTGGTCTGCATAGGGCGACTGGTGACGATGGTGCGACGTGGAACCGTGTTCTCCCACGCCGCCTTCCGGTACGTGGACGTCGTGATCGGCGCGATCGTGGCGGCTGCCCTCGTGTGGTTCACGGTCACGGTCCTCAATGCGCCGGGCCAGCGGGCCGACCCGGGCGTCACCGTCATCATGGGCGGGGTTGGCGTGGCCATCCTGGGGGTCGCGCTCATCGTGCTCGTGCTGCGCATGCTGCTCGCCCAGGCCGTCGCGCGCGACGTCGAAGCGGCGCAGATGCAGGCCGAGTTGGACGAGGTGATCTGATGCCGATCGCCGTCGACATCGACGTGATGCTGGCCAGGCGGAAGATGTCCGTGGGCGAGCTCGCGGACCGCGTAGGGATCACGCCCGCCAACCTGGCGGTACTCAAGAACGGCCGCGCCAAGGCGGTGCGCTTCACGACGCTCGCCGCGCTCTGCCAGGTGCTCGACTGCCAGCCGGGCGACTTGCTGCGCTGGGAGGCCGGGGATGCCGCGGACTGATGACCCGCCTGCGGCTGTCGTCCACGCGGGCCGGAAGCTCCCCCAGCGTGTCGTTATGTCAGGTGGTGTAGCTCCGGCCACGTTCAATACGGCACCTGGTTCTCGCTGCCGCGGATGAGCGGCACCGCCGAGGCTGACGCCCGACAGAGCTGCCCCGGCATGCGAAAGGGCTCCCTACCGCTGCCCGCGTTGGCAGGCCGCAGCAGG
>CAMLJW010000368.1 GCA_946480485.1 uncultured Streptomyces sp.
CGGGCGCCCAGGTGGAGGTTGCTGAGCCAGCCCCGGCGGCGGCCGTGGCCCCACTCGGCGGCCAGCACCACCAGGTCGAGCGTGTGTACGGGCTTGACCTTCAGCCAGGAGGCGCCGCGCTGGCCCGCGCTGTAGGGGGCGTCGAGGCTCTTCAGTACGGCGCCTTCGTGGCCGCGCCTCAGCGTGTCGGCGAGGAACCGCTCCGCGGCCTCGCGGGTCTCGCCGTCCGCCGGGTCGGCCACGAGCGTACGCCGCACCCGCATCGGCTCGGGCACCAGCCGGGCCAGCTCTGCGTGGCGCTCTGTGAACGGCAGGTCGAGCAGGTCACGGCCGTCCACGGACAGCGCGTCGAAGAACACGGGCGAGACGGGAAGAGCCCTTGCTGCCGTGGAGACGTCCACGCGGGAGCCCACACGACTGGAGAGCTCCTGGAAGGACCTCGGCCGTCCGTCCTCGCCGAACGCGATGACCTCACCGTCCAGGATGAACCGCTCGCCCCTCAATTCCCTTGCCGCCGCCGGCAGCTCGGGCAGCCGGTCGGTGATGTCGTCCAGGGTGCGGGTGTAGACGCGTACGGCGTCGCCGTCGCGGTGGAGCTGGACGCGGATGCCGTCCAGCTTCTCCTCGACGGCGCACGGGCCGAGCTTGTCGATCGCCTCGGCCACGGACGCCGCGCTGTGCGCCAGCATGGGCAGGACCGGGCGGCCGACGGTGAGCCGGAACTCGTCGAGGGCCTCCGGGCCGTCCGCCAGCAGCCGCTGTGCCACGGTCTGCAGCGAACCGGCGAGCATCACCGCCCGCCGTACGTCTGCTGAGGGCGCCCCCGTCGCCTCGGCGAGCCCCTCGACGGCGACTGCGTCGAGAGCGCCCTGCCGCACCTCACCACTGAGCAGCCCGAACAGGAACCGCTGCTCGTCCGCGGTGGCCGCCGCCATCAACTCCGCGACCAGTCGCAGACGTCTGGTCTGCGATCCGGTGCCGGACACACCGGCCAGCCCGGTCAGTCTGGCGTCCACGTCCAGCACGGTGAGCGTGGGCTCCCCGGCCGGGGCGACGGGCCGGCTCAGCACCTTCCAGCCGATACCGATCCGGCCCTGCGGGAGGCGCCCCGCCAGATACGGGATCACGATAGGGGCCTCCGCGGCCTCCGCGTCCCGGAACAGGTCGGCGAGCAGCGCGATCTTCCGGGACCGCGCCGAGGTGTCGGCGACCTCCTGGGACACACGGGCGAGCCGGGCGAACAGCATGCAGCCATGGTGCAACGACAGAGCACTGAGCGCCCGGGGTCGACCAGGCTTACCCCAGTCGCAGTCGCGAACCCACGGAGGAGGGGCCGGTGGAGTCTCTCAGTATCTTCGGGCCGCAGGGGAGCGGATGCACGTACGGGCACGGCCCACGCGGAAGGGCTGGCATGGCTGGGCCCCGGCTGCTCCCGAGACCCGACCGTTCCCAGAAAGGCAAGCGACCGCTTGGTATGTTGTGGAGCGCGACCCGACGAAGCAGTCCGTGGAGGCCCCGCATGCAGGCATGGCAAGTGCACCATAACGGCGAGCCGAGCGAGGTGATGCGGCTTGAGGACGTGGAGCGGCCGGTGCCCGGCGGCGGCCAGGTCCTGCTGAAGGTGCGCGCCTCGAACATCAACTTCCCGGACGCGCTGCTGTGTCGCGGGCAGTACCAGGTCAGGCCGCCGCTGCCGTTCACACCGGGTGTGGAGATCTGTGGCGAGACCGAGGACGGACAGCGGGTGATCGCCCATCCCGCGCTGCCGCACGGCGGCTTCGCCGAGTACGCGATCGCGGATGCCGCGGCCCTACTGCCCGCGCCCGAGGCGCTCGACGACGCGGAGGCCGCGGCCCTGCACATCGGCTACCAGACGGGATGGTTCGGTCTGCACCGCCGTGCCGGCCTCGAAGCCGGCGAGACGCTGCTCGTCCACGCTGCCGCCGGCGGGGTCGGCAGCGCGGCCGTACAGCTCGGCAAGGCCGCTGGCGCCACGGTCATCGGTGTTGTGGGCGGGGCCGAGAAGGCGGAAGTGGCACGGGAGTTGGGGTGCGACGTCGTCATCGACCGGCGGGCCGAGGATGTCATCGGCGTCGTGAAGGAAGCCACCGGCGGCCGGGGCGCGGACGTGATCTACGACCCCGTCGGCGGCGACGCGTACGCCCAGTCCGCCAAGGTCGTGGCCTTCGAGGGACGGATTGTGGTCGTGGGCTTCGCGAGCGGGTCCATTCCCCGTCCGGCGCTGAACCACGCCCTGGTGAAGAACTACTCGATGATGGGCCTGCATTGGGGCCTCTACAACACCAAGAACCCGAAGCTGATCCGACACTGCCACGAGCGGCTCACCGAGCTGACCGCTCGTGGTGCGATCAAACCGCTTGTCAGCGAGCGCGTATCGCTCGGCGGTGCGGCCGCCGCCGTGCAGCGCGTCGCCGACGGCGTCACCACCGGCCGCGTCACCGTGATCCCCGGTATCACAGAAGGCCGCACGGACGGCCGCACGGACGGCCTCAGTGAAGGCCTCAGGGAAAACCTCAGGGAAGGCCTCAGGGAAGGCCTCAGGGAAGGCCTCAGTAAAGGAGGAGCGGGATGACCGACGCCGTGCCCAGGGGCAACGCGCCCGGTGCCGCCGAACTACGCCGCCTCACCCGCAAGTTGCTTGCCGTGCATCCCCCTGACACGACCGACCGCCCTGACTTCCTGAAGGCCCGCTTCGACGCCGGACTCGCCTGGGTGCACTACCCGTTGGGCCTCGGCGGTCTGGGAGCGCCGCGCTCCCTGCAGGCCGTCGTGGACGCCGAGCTGGAGGCCGCGGACGCCCCCGGCAACGACCCGCGGCGCATCGGCATCGGCCTCGGTATGGCCGCGCCGACGATTCTCGGCTTCGGTACGGAGGAGCAGAAGAGCCGCTTCCTCAGGCCGCTTTGGGTGGGCGAGGAGGTCTGGTGCCAGCTGTTCAGCGAGCCGGGCGCCGGATCCGACCTCGCCGCGCTCGGCACCCGGGCCGTCCGTGAGCACGAGGGCCCGTCCCGCTCGAGTGAAGACGGGAGTGGGGGAGACTGGGTGGTCAACGGACAGAAGGTGTGGACGTCCAGCGCCCACCTCGCCCGCTGGGCCATCCTCATCGCCCGTACCGACACGGACGTGACCAAGCACCGCGGCATCACGTACTTCATCTGCGACATGACCGACCCCGGCGTCGAGGTGCGGCCGCTGCGCCAGATCACCGGCGAGGCCGAGTTCAACGAGGTGTTCCTCACCGACGTCCGCATCCCCGACGCCCACCGCCTCGGGGAGATCGGCGACGGCTGGCGGGTTGCCCAGACGACGCTGATGAACGAGCGCGTGTCCATCGGCGGCATGCGTATCCCGCGCGAGGGCGGCATGATCGGCCCTGTCTCGAAGACCTGGCGCGAGCGCCCCGAACTGCGCACGCACGACCTTCACCAACGGCTGCTCAAGCTCTGGGTAGAGGCCGACGTCGCCCGGCTCACCGGCGAACGGCTGCGCCAGCAGCTCGTCGCGGGCCAGCCCGGCCCGGAGGGCTCCGGTTTGAAGCTCGCGTTTGCCCACCTCAACCAGGAGATCAGCGGTCTGGAGGTCGAACTCCTCGGTGAGGAGGGGCTGTTGTACGACGACTGGGCGATGCGCCGACCGGAGCTGGTGGACTTCACCGGGCGCGACGCCGGCTATCGCTACCTCCGCTCCAAGGGCAACAGCATCGAGGGCGGCACCAGCGAGGTCCTGCTGAACATCGTCGCCGAGCGCGTCCTGGGCCTGCCGTCCGAGCCGCGCACCGACAAGGACATCGCCTGGAAGGACCTGACCCGATGAGCCCGATGAGCTCCATGAGCCCGATGAGTCCTTCGAGTCCTCCCCGTCCTCTGAGCCTGGTGAGCCCTGTGGGCACGCAGCCCGACCTGCTCTACTCCGAGGAGGAAGAGGCACTGCGGGCCGCCGTACGCGGCCTCCTCGCCGACCACTGCGACGCGGCGGGCGTGATCGCCCGCGTGGAGTCCGAGGCGCCGCACGACCGCGAGCTGTGGAAGGCCCTCACCGCCGGCATGGGTCTCGCGGGCCTCCTCGTCCCCGAGCCCTCCGGCGGCGAGGGCGCCACACACCGCGAAGTCGCCGTCGTTCTGGAGGAGTTGGGCCGTGCGGTCGCACCCGTGCCGTATCTGACCAGCGCCGTCGTCGCCACGGAGGCGTTGCTGGCCTGTGAAGGTGACGAGGCCGCCAGGCTGCTGTCCGCGCTGGCGTCCGGCCGTACGATCGGCGCGCTGGCGGTCGCGCTGTCCACCGCGCCCGGGATGCCCGTCAAGTCCGTCCGGTATGAAGACGGCGCCCTGCACGGCGAGTTGACGGGCGTCGCGGACGCGAGCGCCGCCGACGTCCTGCTGGTGCCCGCCGAGGACGGCGGGCTGTACGCCGTGGACGCGACCGCCGTCACGATCATCCCGCAGGTCTCTCTCGACCTCACCCGCCCGCTCGCCAGGGTCACCTTCGAGGGGGCACCCGCGCGCCGTCTCACCCCCGACGCCTCGCACGCCGTACGACGTTCTCTACGCGCCGGAGCCGGGCTGCTCGCCTCCGAACAACTCGGCCTCGCCGACTGGTGCCTGACGGAGACGGTCCGCTACGTGAAGGACCGCAAACAGTTCAACCGGCCCATCGGCGGCTTCCAGGCGATCAAGCACCGCCTCGCCCAGTTGTGGCTGGAAGTCGTCAACACACGAGCCGCGGCCCGCAACGCCGCCGACGCGCTGGCCACCGGTAGCACCGACACCGACGTGGCGGTCGCCGTCGCCCAGGCGTACGCCGCGCCCGTCGCGGTCCACGCCGCCGAGGAGGCCCTCCAACTCCACGGCGGCATCGGCATGACCTGGGAACACCCGGTGCACCTCTACCTCAAGCGTGCCAAGGCCGACTCGATCGTGTACGGCGCGGCGGGCACCTACCGCGAGGCGCTGGCCGAACTGGTCGATCTCCGGGCGCCCTTGTAGCAGTTGCTGGGAGCCGCTTCGGACGAAGGCCCGTCCTCCTTTCGGTGTCCGGTACTCCGCCGAAGTGAACGCACAGCGGCAGTCCAGCCCCCGCCTCCTTCATCCCGCTGATCAGCGACAACCGGATGCTCAACTTCACCTGGCAGGGCATCGGGGACGTTCCCCGCCACCGAGCGCCTGAAGCTGCGCGGCATCGTCTCGGAGGGGTCATCACTCGCGCGGGCAGAAGGTCCGCTTCTGGGGCACCCCTGACCTGGCGGGCCGGGCCCGGCCCGTGACGCGCTCTGGGTCGAACTGCTCGCGGTCCTCGTGGACCACCTCAACACCGATGATCTTTGCGGGGATCGAGTATTTCCTGGACGCCCACGAGCGGGCGTAGCCCAGCGCTTTCACAGCCAGTCAACACACGTTCGGCGGACACGCCATCCGCCCGGACGAACCTCCCGCTACGCCACACTTGCGGCCG
>CAMLJW010000369.1 GCA_946480485.1 uncultured Streptomyces sp.
GGTGGTACGCGCCATGGTCAGGTGTCCTTGCTGGTTTTGGTGTTGAGGCCGAGGGCGTCAAGGAGGAGGCGGAGGTCGTCGCGGCTGCGCGCGTGTTTCAGGACGAGGCGGGAGGCGGCGGCGCGCTGGGCGGGGGTGGTTTCGCGGGCGGCGGTAACGAGGCGGTCGTTGCCTCGGTTGCGCCCGGCGCTCACCGTCGGCTCCTGTGCGCGAGGTGGAGGCGCAGCTGGGCGTAGCTGTGGCGGATCCGCTGGGGGAGGTGCGGGCGGTGCATGCGGGCGGCGGCGCGGCTGGCGGCCAGGGGGACGTCGAGCCAGCCGAGGAGGAGCGCGGCGGCGAGCGTGCAGAGCGCGGCGAACACCCAGTCAAGGCCGGTCACTCGTCGGCGTCCGGGTCGTACCTGGAGGCGACCTCCAGGGCAGTCACGACGTAGCCGGTCTCGAACTCCTCGCCACCGACGAAGGCGGTCATCTCGGCGACGCCGTCCTCTTCGTCCTCGATCCAGTCGAAGGTGAGGTGCTCGAACTTGGCCCACGAGCGGCGCTCTTCGACCTCACAGTGCTCTCGGGCGGCGGCGGCCGTGGTGTACAGGCCCATGACGATCGAGTCGTGCTCGGCCCGGAACACCGTCAGTGGCGGCCCCTCGGAATGCGGGTGGTCGGGGCACGGCTTGCCAGTCGAGAGTGCACGCCCGCACGAAGCCTTAGCGGTCAGCGCGTAGGCGATCGGCTCCTCGTCGGCCGAACGCTCGTGCCCGGCAACCAGCTCGGCCGCCGCCTCCGCCGAGTTCACGCGCTTCGCGTTCACTCGTCTTCACCGCCGTCGCGCTCCGCCTTCAGACGGGCAATCTCCTTGCGGGCTGCGGCGAGTTCGTCCTCGGCGGTGCGGCGACGCTGGGCGTCCTCCACCAGCCGGTCGTACCACTGCTGCACGCCACGCAGAATCGAGGCCGCGAGCTTCACCTGCTCGTCGACCGTCATGTCGGCCTTCATCTGCAGGTTGATGGAGCCGCAGCGGCCTCCGTCGGGCTGCACGTACAGGACGGGGTGCGGCACGCCCGAGCCGTGTGTGCTGGCGTTCGCCTCAAGGAAGAACGTTGCGTTGAAGCCGCTCATGCCGCCACGTCCTCGGTGTTGCAGGCGGGTTGGGTAGTCTCAGTGGTCACGGTGACCTCTGCTTTCTCTGCGGTAGGGGCGCCGGTCGGGGGTCGCTCAGGCCGGGAAGTCAGGGCGGCCCTTCGGCGCGTCCGGGTGGGTCAGGTGTGCGCGGGCTTCCGGCGCGTCCGCGGCAGGAGCGCCTCCGCCGGCCGGTGCTCGACGGTGCGGCCGCGGTGAGAGGGGCGGTCTCCGGCCATCTGCTCGGCCTCGAACTCCAGGACCTGGGCGAGGGGGAACAGCACCTTCACGCCGCGCTTGAATCCCTTCGGCGCCTTGCCGCGGTGGCGGGCGATGTAGATGGCGCCGGGCGTGGTCTTCCAGCGCTTGGCCAGCTGGGCGACGTCGAGGTGGGTGGAGTCGTCGCGCTCACTCGGGGGGGTCTTCATCACTTCCCTCTTCTGTGTCGGTGATCTCTGCGATGGCCGCCCGCACTTCGCGCTGCTGCCGGAGTTCCTCGGCGATGAGTCGCACGACCTGCGGACTGGGGTTGGCCTGGTCTCTTTCGATCCGGGACAGGTACGAGGCGGAGATCCCGATGCGGGTGGCGAACTCCGTCAGGCCGAAGCCGGACTCCTCGCGACTGCGCCGGATGCTCTGTCCTCGCGCCTTCACACCGGAAAGATTAGGAAAGATCTAACATCAAAGCAAGCCTGGCGCAGGAAAGAAGAGGAAAGATGCAGAAAGCCGCAGGTTGAGGCTGCGTGCCGCGAAACCTGTCGCCCGCACAGAACTGATTGGTAAGTTGTTTCCTGTCGTTGCTTCCTGTTGCTTGCACGGACTGGGCGGAGACTGGGATGACTCACCACCCCCACAGGTGGGCTGTGCTTGGCCTCGCGATCCGAGGGGACCGGGATCGCCAGGGCCTCACCCGCGAACAGCTCGCCGAACGCGTCCGCGCGCGCGGCGGCCAGGTCACCCCTCGCAGCATCGGGAGCCTTGAGGCCGGCGTCGTCCCGAAGAAGCGGCCCAAGCCCCCCACCCTGGAGCCTGTTGTTGCCGCGCTCGGCTGGCAGGGCGGATGGGCCGACCGCATCCTGGGTGGCGAGGACCCGAGTGTGGTTCTCCGTAGCGACAGTGCCGAGCCTCGAGCCGAGTCGCCACGCGCCCACCTGCTCGAGCTCGTGCCGACCGTCTACGAATTCAGCCGGACAGCGGCGAGCCTCGGTGCTCCCGCTGCGATGCGGGATGACTTCGATGCCCTCGTGCAGCGGCTGCTGGAGTCCGCAACCGCAGGCCAGCCGCCGCGCTCGTCCTACGCGCTGGCCGCCTCGCGCCCGCACGCACCCGCCGAGGGTGTGCCCGCCGACGATGCCGCGCGCATTGACGACGCGATCCGCCGGAACGGCTGACGGCGTACAACCCTTCAGACGCAGCGGGGGCCTACACCCTCGCCGCGTCGCCGTGTCTGCAAATCGCCGAGGTTGGTCAGTGCTGCCCGGATTCGGTAGCCGGCGGAACGAGTTGAAAGATTTCTCTCCGCTTCCTTCCATTACCTCTGAGTGATCAGGTACACATAAACACCCGGCGCGCTTCCCACCCGTCCGAATCATGGGGGGCGCATGTCTGTTACGCCGTCGCTACTTTCAGCTGGTCTCGCCTACGCGCCAGCCGTCATCCTCGACGAACTCGGCATCACCATCGTGCACACGTGGCTACGCGACACTTGGGGTGCCTGGAGCCCGGCCAAACGCGTCGTCGTCGTCGCCTCCGGGCTCAACCCCGTACAGGAAAGATGCGTACTCGCGCATGAGGTGGAGCACGTTCTCGCCGAAGACACCGGCTGCGGCAACGTGATTGCGATAGTCCGCCAGGAGCGCCGCGCCGATCTCGAAGCGGCCCGTAAGCTCGTGGCCATCTCGGACCTTGCCCAAGTCGCCCAGTGGACCAACGACCTCCACACCGCGGCGACCGAACTAGGCGTGACGGAACGCCTGCTGCAGGTCCGCCTCAACGACCTGCGAGGGGAGGGCTGGCCGTGGCAGCAACAGGGTGGATTGAGGATCGCTGGCTGAAGAAGCGCCCCGACCCGATCACCGGGAAGCGCGAGCGCACCGAGCTGTACGGGACGAAGACCAAGCGGTACCGGGTGTGCGGCATCCCTGGCGTCCGCAAGCGCAGCTTCGCCACGCTGGAGGAGGCCAAGGACTGGAGAGTCCAGGCCATCGCGGACACGAAGAAGCGGGAGTTCATCGACGACCGCGACGGCGAGATCCTCCTCGGCGACTACATCACCAACGAGTGGTGGCCAACCTGCGAGTACGACCGGACCACCGCCGAGAGCATGGAAGGCAAGATCCGTCGTCACATCGTGGAGACGTCTCTCGGGCGGACGCCCATGTATCTGATCGGCGAAGACCGCCTGATCGCCTGGAAGAAAGAACTGGCTGGGCGACGCCTGGCCGACAGCACGAAGGAAGTGCTGTGGACGCACCTCTCCACCATCTTCAAGTCGGCAGTCGGCAAGCGCATAGCCAAGAACCCGTGCCGGGAGGCGAGCCGGGCCGTGCGGCCGAGGGCGTCAGCGGACACGAAGGCGCGGGCCTGGACCAGCCAGGAGGCTCGCTCCATCCAGAAGGCCATGCCCGCCCGGTACCAGGTGGTGGCAGACCTCGGTCTTCAGTCCGGCCTGCGCCAGGGCGAAGCATTCGCCTTCAGCCCTAACGATGTCGACGAGGCACAGATGGTCCTGCACGTCCGTCGCCAACTCCAGTGGAGCAAGGACGGCAAGACCGCGTACTTCAAGCTGCCGAAGAATCGCAAGGAGCGCCAGGTCCCGCTGTCGCCGAGGTTCCTCAAGTCCATCGGCGAGTACACGGAAGAGTTCCCCGCGGTCACGGTGACCCTGCCGTGGGTGGGGCCTGGGAACGCCGGCCGTGCGAACGCGACTGTTCGGCTCCTGGTGGCTACGCGGTGGAAGAACTGCATCCGGCCCGCGGGCTTCAACGAGAGGACGATGAAGCCCGCGCTGGCGGCAGCCAACCTGATCCCAGCGCGCCGAGAGGTTGCGTCGTGGGGGTGGGAGCCGTCGCGCGAGATGATGCACCACCGATGGCGGCACACGTACGCCAGCGTGCAACTCGGCGCAGGCGAGGACGTGGTGTCGGTGTCGCACTGGCTGGGGCACGCTTCTGTGACCATCACCCTGGCGACGTACGCACACTTCATGCCCGACAACGGGACGCGCGGTCGAACGGCCGTGGAGGCGTGGCTGGAGCGCGGGGCGACGTAAACCCCCTGAGAACTCCCTCGTTGTTTGGGAGACAGCAAAGGGGCCGCCACCCGAGGCACGGATGGCGGCCCCTTTCGGCAGGTCGAATGCGCAGCTCAGACCCCAGGCTCGAACTGTCGCAGCGATCTGAGCAGGACTGGCGATGGGTCCTCGATCAGACTGCTGGGGCGGGGTAGGTCGGGTACTCCACTCCTGGGGGCGGAGCCGACGAAGTGAGGTGATTGATCAGGCCGTGACCAGGCGCTTCATATCTTTCTCCGTCTTTCTGGGGCTTCCGCATCCTTACGATGCGCGCCCCCCTCAGGCCTCCCTCAGCGAGGCCAACCCCCTGGGAACTCCCTCGAAGTCGCTTGGATAAAGCGCCTCCCGGCAGGGCTCTCGGTGCGAAAATGACGTACCCCCCTGCGCCGCGAGTTGGCGCAGGGGGGTACGCCCCCGCCTCGGCTGACGCGCTTCCCAACGGCTGGCCGGGCGGGAGTCCCTGATGCGAGGTAACCGCATTCTAACTGTGAACATGTGTTCGATTTCTGCACACTATATCTAGCCCTGTGGCATATGCCATACCGGCCGCAGCGCTACGAGTTTCACACTGAAGGCGGCATGTCGTGCCTGTCGCATGCCCACCCCTTCGGCACCCGTTGTAGCAAGATCCAAAAAAGCCTGCTCACATCCGGCTGACATATGATGCCGCAGGTCAGAGCCTCTGTCGAGTGCCTAGCAACCTGTCCGATCATGACCCGTGGTTCCTCCAGGAACGCAAGCGCGTCGGCAGATGTATCCAGCAGGCCCGCATGTACCACAACCTCACCCAAGAGCGCGTCTACAACGCGATTCCCTTGAACCGCGCCTACTACCAGGACATCGAGGCCGGCCGGGCCAACCCGACCTTGGACACCCTCAACGGCATCGCCCGCGCGATCGGAGTCTCGCTCGCCGACCTTGTGCGGTGACCCGCCGCCGGGCAGCGACCGGGCGCTGCTCGACGCCCGGCTTGCGCATGGAGCGGCCCCGGCCGGGACACGCGGCCCGGCCGGGGCCTGGTCCCGCCCGCCCCCAGA
>CAMLJW010000370.1 GCA_946480485.1 uncultured Streptomyces sp.
ACGCCCGCTGCCGCGACGCCTGAGCCACGGCCGGCAGGCGTCAGGTGGTGCCCGCCAGACGATGGGAGGGGCTTTCCGGGGAGCCCCTCCCGCCGTATCGCCACGTCAGGGCGCCTCGTGCTGTTCCCGGGCCGCAGCAAGGACACGGCGCGCGCGGATCAGCACCGGCCTGTCGACCATCTGCCCGTCGACCGTGGTCACCGACTCCCCGGCGTCGAGGACGGCGCGAGCCCACCGCACCTCCTCGGCCGAAGGCATGAACCCGACGGCAACACCCGGGAGTTGGGCCGGGTGAATGCACAACTTGCCGGTGAAGCCCAGTCGCCGGGCATGGGCGATGTCGTCGCGCAGCACGTCGACGTCCCTTACGGCGGTGGTGACGCCGTCGACCGGTGGGCCGATGCCCGCCGCGGCCGAGGCAACGACCAGCCGAGAGCGGGCGCAGGCCAGCGCCGCACGGTCGTCGTGGGTGACGCCGAGTTGTGCGGCCAGGTCGACGTTGCCGAAGGCGGCCCGGACGGCGCCGGGGGTGGAGCACACCTGATGGGCGCGCTCCACGCCGAGTGCGGTCTCGATGAGGGGGACGAGGTCACAGCGGCCCGCCGTGCGGGCGGCGAGGTCCGCGAGGACGGCGAGGTCCTCGGCCTTGGGGATCATGACGGGGCAGCCGTACTGGGCCGCCATGCCGAGGTCGGCTTCGAACCAGGACGTTCCGGGCGCGTTGATCCGTACGACCGCCCGGTTGCCGTGGTCGAGCCAGGCCTCGGCGGCGTCGCGGGCGCGCTCCTTGTCCGCGGCGGCGACGGCGTCTTCGAGATCGATGATGACGAGGTCGGCGCCGGAGGAGGCCGCCTTGTCGAAGCGGTCGGGCCGGTTTCCGGGCACGAACAACAGGCTTCTGGCGGCGGCGATGCGGTCACGGGACATGGTCACGCGAAGGTCACCTCCGCGGTGGCGTGCCGCGCCTCCCGATGGGTGGCGACGCGCAGTTCCGCACCGCCGTCGGACGGCACTCCGCAGGCCGCGAGGCGCTCGCCGACGAACACCGGCGTCCGGAGCCGGTAGGAGAGCCCGCGCACCTGACGGGCCGGGGCGTGACGGCGGGGCAGTTCGAACATGAGCAGCGCCAGCAGGGGGCCGTGGACGACCAGACCGGGATAGCCCTCCTCGTCCCGGCAGTACGGGACGTCGTAGTGGATTCGGTGCGCGTTCGCGGTCAGGGCGCTGAAGCGGAACAGAAGTGCCGGGTCCGGCCGGAGCGGGCGATGCCACGGATCGTCGAATTCCGGGTAGGCGGACTCGTCGAGTGCGCTGGGGTACTGTCTACCGCCGCGCCCCGACCGGTAGACGATGTCCTGTTCCTCGACGAGGCAGGTGCGGCCGTGCTGCCGGAACTCACGGCGCTCGGTGACGAAGAGCAGCTGGCCGCTGCGGCCCTGCTTGGTGGTCACCGAGGCCAGGCTGCTGGTGCGCTCGACGGGTTCCCCGAGGCGGAGCGGTTCGGTGATCTCACAGCGGCCACCGGCGAACATACGCTGCCGCTGGGGGACGGGCGGCAGGAAGTGCCCGTTCAGCGGATGGCCGTCGGCACCGAGCTCGCGATGGGCGGGCCAGCGCGGAAAGTGGAGCCAGTGCCACAGCGGCGGGAGCGGGTCACCGGCGGTCGCGACAGGCTCCGACAGGTTCAGGAGAGCCGACAGCGCCGCCACCGAGTCGGCGTGCAGAGGATCCTCGTCCGTGACCGGACCGGGCGCCCACGACTCGACGTACGAGCTGAGTGCGGGTGCTTCTGACCGGACAGCGGGAACGGCGGACATGGTGCCTCCGGAGCGGGCGGCGGGACGGTTCGGATCGGGCGAGAAGGGCCATTCACCCATGGACATCATGGATATTGATGAATGCGTTTGAACAATAGAATGATGTGATGGGCGCATCACGCGCACGCATGGGAACGGTGTGCGCCTACGCCGGGAAACCCCGTGTGCACGCGGGCGACGGTCGGCGGTGTCAAGCGTCGTCGACTGGTCCGTCGGCTCCCTGGATCCGGGCAGAGGGCCACCTTCCGCGAGCCACCGCCGAGGTGACCTGGCGGACGAGTTCGCCCGCCACGGCCTCCACAGCGGGCGGGGTGCGTCCGAATCGCGGTGTGGCGAGGACGATCGAGCGCCGCACGTCCGGCTCACTCAGCGGCGCGGCGGTCACGGTGCCCTGGGCGACATCGTCGGTGATGCCCACGCCGGGCAGAACCGTCCAGCCGTGCCCCGCCAGGACGAGCCGCTTCTGCACTCGCATGGAATTCGTCTGCGCGGCGACGTCCAGGTCGACGCCCGCCCGCGCGGCGGCGGCGTCGATCAGGCTGCGCAGAGCATGCCCGGAGGCGGGCATGACGAGCGGGTGCTGGGCCGCTTCCGAGAAGGACACCGGAACCTCGGCGCGTAGACCGGCCGACGGCGGAGCGACCACCCACAGGCGCTCGCGCACGAGGGGCCTGGCGTTGAGCGAGGGCGTGCTGTCCAGGTTGTACAGCAGCGCCAGGTCGAGATCCCCGTCGTCGAGCCACTGCTGCAGATGCCCCGAATAGGCGGTCATCAGTCGCAGCACGACGCCGGGGTGGTCACGGGCGAGGGCCGTCACCAGCGGCGCGGCCAACTGGTCGCTCGTGCTCTCCAGCAGCCCAACGGTGACGATGCCGGTCACCTCGCCCAGCGTCGGCTGCACCTCGGCGCGGGCCCGCTCCAACTCGTTGAGCGCGCGCCGAGCCCGGTCGACCATGATCGCCCCGGCCTCGGTCGGCCTCATACCCTGCCCCGTCCGCTCGAAGAGCGGAACACCGAGTTCCTGTTCCAGGGTGCGGATCTGCCGGGTGACCGCGGGCTGTACCAGATGCAGCAGCTCCGCGGCCCGCGTCACGCTGCCTACCTCGGCCACCGTGACGATCGCCCTCAGCTGTTTGACGTCCACGGCACGCCTCTCCCTCCCGTGGCTATTCGACGTACGCATAGGCATATCAAGCATTGCTATTTCAAATCTACTGCCATGACGTCCCATGATGGGTGGCGCTGGCGCAGGACCCCTCGCCCTCCTGGAGGCAACCATGACCGCGCACCCCGAAGAACTCCCGCTGGCGGGCATTACCGTCGTCAGCATCGAGCAGGCGGTCGCCGCCCCCTTCGCCACCCGCCAGCTTGCCGACCTCGGAGCCCGGGTGATCAAGGTGGAGCGCCCGGGAGGAGGCGACTTCGCCCGTCGTTACGACACCACTGTGCACGGCGAGTCCAGCTATTTCGTATGGCTCAACCGCTCCAAGGAGTCGGTGACGCTCGACCTGAAGTCGGACGCCGGCCGGACTGTTCTGGAGCAACTGCTCGCCGAGGCCGATGTGTTCGTACAGAACCTGGCGCCGGGCGCCGCCGCCCGGATGGGGCTGGGCGCCGGTGCCCTGGCGGAGCGCTTCCCCTCGCTGATCCCGTGCTCCGTCTCCGGCTACGGCTCCAGCGGCCCGTGGGCCGAGCGCAAGGCATACGACCTGCTCGTGCAGTGCCAGACCGGCCTGGTGTCGCTGACCGGCAACGAGCACGGATCCGCCCGGGTAGGAGTGTCGATCGCGGACATCGCCGCCGGCATGTACGCCTACACGGGCATCCTCACGGCCCTGTTCACGCGGGCCACCACAGGGAACGCGCGGGCGGTCGAGGTGTCACTCTTCGAGGCACTGGCCGAGTGGGTGAGCCAGCCCGCCTACTACACCCGGCACGGCGGAACCCAGCCCCCGCGCATCGGTACACAGCACGCCACCATCGCCCCGTACGGCGCCTACACCGCGGCCGACGGCAAGGAAATCCTGCTGACGGTCCAGAACGAGCGCGAATGGGCCGCCCTGTGCGAGCGGTTCCTGCAGCGCCCGGACCTCGTTGAGGACAAGCGCTTCGTCACCACCTCTGACCGGGTGGCCCACCGAGCTGAGCTCAACGCTGTCCTGGCCGCCCGGTTCGCAGAGCTCGACAGCCAGCAGGCGACGCAGCTGCTGGAGGCGATCGGCATCGCCAACGCCGGCGTCAACGATATCGAGGACTTCCTGGACCATCCGGTGCTGGAGGCCCGCGGCCGCTGGCGGGACGTACGGATCCCCGACGGAACCACGGTGCCCGCGCTCCTGCCCCCCGTGGACCTGGCGGGCACCGCCCCGCGCATGGGTGCCGTGCCCGCCGCCGGAGAGCACACCGAAAGGATCCTGAGCGGACTCGGGTACGCGGCGGCCGAGATCGACCGTTTGCGCGCCGAACGCGTCATCTGAAACCGCGTGCAGGTACCACCACCACGACTCTGCGAGGAGCGTCCCCACTTGAGTACTCTCAACATGCTGTCCGATCAGGAGCAGTTCATCGTGCGCACCGTACGCGACTTCGTGGACAAGGAGGTCAAACCGGTCGTCCATGAGCTGGAGCACGCCAACACCTACCCCGAGGCGCTGATCGAGCAGATGAAGCAGCTCGGTGTGTTCGGCCTCGCCGTCCCCGAGGAATACGGGGGCAACCCGGTCTCCGCCCCGTGCTACGTCCTGCTCACCGAGGAACTGGCCCGTGGCTGGATGAGCCTGGCCGGTGCCATGGGCGGTCACACCGTCGTCGCCAAACTGCTGCTGCACTTCGGCACCGAGGAGCAGAAGCGCCGTTACCTGCCGGGAATGGCCACCGGGGAGATCCGCGCGACCATGGCTCTCACCGAGCCGGGAGGCGGCTCCGACCTCCAGGCCATGCGCACCGTCGCCCGCAAGGACGCAGACGGTTATGTGGTCGACGGGGCCAAGACGTGGATCACCAACTCCCGCCGCTCCGGACTGATCGCCCTGCTGTGCAAGACCGACCCGGACGCCCGGCCCGCCCACCGGGGTATCTCGATCCTGCTCGTGGAACACGGGCCCGGACTGACGGTCTCCCGTGATCTGCCCAAGCTCGGCTACAAGGGCGTGGAGAGCTGCGAGTTGTCGTTCGAGGGCTACCGGGCGCCCGCGGACTCGGTCCTCGGCGGCGTCGAGGGCGAGGGCTTCGCGCAGATGATGAAGGGGCTGGAGACCGGCCGCCTCCAGGTGGCGGCCCGCGCTCTCGGCGTCGGTCGGGCCGCGCTGGAGGACTCCCTTGCCTATGCTCAGGAACGGGAGTCGTTCGGGAAGCCGATCTGGAAGCACCAGTCCATCGGCAACTACCTCGCCGACATGGCCACCTCGCTGACCGCGGCCCGTCAGCTCACCCTGTACGCGGCCCGGGAAGCGGAGGCGGGCAACCGGGTCGACATGGAAGCAGGCATGGCGAAGCTCTTCGCGTCGGAGACCGCCATGCAGATCGCCCTCAACGCCGTTCGGGTCCACGGTGGTTACGGGTACTCCACCGAGTTCGACATCGAACGTTACTTCCGCGACGCCCCGCTGATGATCGTCGGC
>CAMLJW010000371.1 GCA_946480485.1 uncultured Streptomyces sp.
GGCTGTCGTTGATGGTCTTGAAGCCGTCGAGGTCGAGGTAGCAGAGCCCGAACCGCATGCCGTCGCCCGCGGACAGCGCCTTGTCGAGGCGCTCGAAGAACAGTGTCCGGTTGGGCAACCCGGTGAGCGCGTCGTGAGTGGCCTCGTACCGCAGCCGCAGATTCAGCAGCCGGCGCTCGGTGGTGTCCTCCATCAGGGCGAGCTGGTACTGGGGGCAGCCGTCCGCGTCACGCAGCAGGGAGACCGTCAGGTTCGTCCACAGAACCGTTCCGTCAGGGCGGTAGAACGCCTTCTCCACGTGGTAGTGCTCGCGGTCGCCGCGCACCAGCTCCTCGTACAGCCGCCAGACCTGAGGAGCGTCGTCGGGGTGCGTCCAGTCGGCGAAGTTGCGTCTGCGCATCGTCTGCTCGGTGCCGCCGAACATCCGTAGCAAGGTGTTGTTCACCTGGAGGACGTTGCCGTCGAGGTCCGCGATGCCGATCCCTATGGCCGCGCCCTCGAACACCGCGCGGAACCGCGCCTCGCTCGCGTGCAGTGCCTCCGCGACCACGCCCTGGGCCTTGAGGGCGGCTTGCGCGATGGCCTCCTGCTCGGCCAGCGTCCGCTCCCGCAGCGCCTGCGCGAACCCGGCGGCCATGGAGTGCTGCAACCGCGCCGATCGGTTGCGCAGGTCCTCCTGGCGTCCGTCCTCGCCGCAGTAGAGCACCAGGTAGGCGTCGACGCAGTCGAGCGAGCGACTGAGCGCCTCGGGTTCGGTGCAGTGGGCGTCGATCAGCGCGGCGCCGACCGCCTGGCCCTCGGCCGCGTCGAACGTCCTCGCCCGCAGCGCCTCGCTCAACCGCCGGGCGAGCGGCACCAGTTCCCGCTCGAGCTCGGGCCGGGTCAGCGACGTCGCGGTGGCCGGGAAGACGGCCCGGCTCCAGATGGTCGCGAACCTGCGCAGTCTGTCCTCCGGTCCGTCCGGCTCCGCGCTCACGCCGCGCGCCCCACGCCCGCGAAACCGGAGAAGGAATACGGATCCTCCTCCGGGACCGTGTCAGGCCGCCAGTTCGGCGGCGGCACCAGCCCGGGTTCCACCATGTCGTACCCCTCGAAGAACCGCGCGATGTCGTCGCGCGAGCGCATGATCAGTGGGTTGCGGATGTCCTTGTAGACGTCGACCGCGCCTTCGGCCCGCTCCGGTGGGAACGGGATTCCCTCGTACGAGGCGTGCGTGATGACGAGCAGACTGCCGGGCGCGAGTGCGTCGCGCAGCTCTGCCACCGCCCCGTACGCGTCGTCCTCGTCCTCCACGAAGTGAAGTATGGCAACGAGAAGCAGGGCGACTGGCCGATTCAGGTCGATCAGACGCCGAACTTCGGGGCTCGTCAGGATTTCCTGGGGCTTGCGCAGATCGGCGGCGAAGACCTCCGCGTCCTCGTTGCCCTTCAGGACGGTCTGGCTGTGCGCCACCGCCACCGGATCGTTGTCGACGTACACGACGTGCGCGCCGGGGTGGGCACTTTGGACCACCTCGTGGACATTGCCGAAGGAGAGGATGCCCGAGCCGATGTCGAGGAACTGGGTGATGCCCTCGTCCTCCACCGCGTAACGCACCGCGCGGCGCAGGAACGCCCGGTTCGCCTGCATGATCTTGGGAAGACCCGGCATGAACTCCATCGCCTTCCGGGCCGCTTCCCGGTCGACCTCGAAGTTGTGCGATCCGCCCAGGTAGTAGTCGTGGATGCGGCTCACGCTCGGCACCGACATGTCGATGCCACGGGGGGCCCAGGCGGGACGCTCCATCAATCTCTCCAAGGCGTAGGCGATCCGGTGTTCGAGCTGAGGCTACTGATCGTCCGCCAAAGGAGCGAGCCAAAACGGAAATTGACCATCCGTTACTGGCCACTGCCCGTGGTACGTGCCGAATCAACGTCGCACGAAAGGTACGAAGCCGTCCAAAACTTCCGAAGAGTCACCATGAGCTCTGAAGAGTTCTGAAAGATTCTGAGGAGGTGCGATGAGCCTCGGTGACTCGCGATGGATCCCGGAAAGTCACACAGACACCAGATAATTACACAAACGAGACAGCCCCCTCCATGCGGTACGGAGGGGGCGGACCGGGGGCCTGCGCTGTGCCGTCTTCCGGCGCTGTCCTTCTCTGCTTCTCTGTGTCCGCTCCGTCCGTGCTTCGTGACCGTTGTGCTTCTGGTGACCAGCCGTGGGGAGAGGTGATGTTCTACTGCGGTATGCGGTGGTATGCGGTGATGTCCTACTTGGGCTTGCCAAGTGCCTTGCCCTCCGGGGATATGGCGTACCAAGTGCCGCCGATGCCCTGGCCGTTGGTGTCGCCGGGCTTCTTGTCGCCCGCGTAGGTGTATATCGGCCGGCAGTCGATGCTCTGCTGCTTGCGTCCGTCCGGACGGTTCAGGACGACGTAGCCGCGTCGGCCCTCGACCTTTGTCAGGATGCCCTTGGTGTCGGAGGCGTCGACCGGCTTGACGAGCGGCCACTTCTTCAGGCACTCGCCGAGACATGCCGTCGTCATCGGCCAGGAGGTGTCCTTCTCGAAGCGGTAGACCGTCATACCGTTCTTGTCTACGACGACCTCACCGAGCTTGGGGTCTTTACGGGTCGACAGGCCGGGCAGGTCCGCGAGGGATGCCTTCTTGCCGGTCGGGGCCGATGCGTACCAAGAGCCGCCCACCCCCTCGCCGTTGGTGTCACCGGCCTTGGCGTCCTTCGCGTACCGGTACAGCGGCCAGCCGCCGAGGGTCAGCTGCTTCGTGCCGTCAGAGCGGGTGACCGTCCCGAGCAGCGACTTGTCCATACCGGCGGCGGCGGTGGCACCCGCAGCCGGAACGGGAGGCCAGGCCGCGGCACAGTCGCCATCACATGTCGACTGCGGCGGCTCGGCGGTGTCCTTGTCGAAGCGGTAGAGTGTCATGCCCGCGCTGTCCGTGACCACCTCGCCGAGCGTGTCGTTCTTCGCCACGACAAGCTTGCCGGCCGGCTGTGCCTGGGCCCCGGCGCCGACATCGGCGGGGGGAGTGCCCGTACCGGCCTCACCGTCGTTGCCCGGTCCCACACCGTTGGCCGCGGGCGCCGTCCCCAAGTCCTGGCTTCCTGCGGGCTGGGGGTTGTCCTGACTGCACGCCGTCGTCAGCGCCAGGGCCGCAGCTGCCGCCACGAGTGAGGCGCTTCGCCAGGAGGTCTTCATGGTAACTCCCGCTGTTCCATAGGTGTTGCGGAGCAACTATCGCGCCGCATGGCCTTAGGTACGCGTGGGAGTGCCGAGAGTGTTCACCCGGCTCACAAGTTTCTGCGCGGTGATCGAGTACATGACGATGATGATCGGCGTGGTGCACACCATCGTGCTCACCATCGTGCTGGGCCTGGCCGTCGCCGTGTTCCGGCCGTCGCCGGGGTCTGGCCGTCGCCGGGGTCTGGGAGGCGCGCGGCGTCGCCGGGACCAGGTGACCAGGTAGGGACCGAGGCCCACGCGCTGCACGAGGTCGCAAAAAGCACGTAGCTTCCGTCTCCTTCTGATCCGGGACTTCGAGAAGCCCGACAGCTGCGGGATCACTGCGTCCCCCAACCGTTGCCGTCACTGTTCCCGAACGCGCGAGAGTGACGGATGCTCACCCGGGACGGGCGCCGCGCCGCGCCCGTCCCCCGACCGCATGCATCCGTCAGCGTCCAGACCTTGTCCGAAGGAAGCAGCCTCACATCTTGTTCTCGGAGCGGCGGCGCATCCAGAACACCCCGCCGCCGACCAGCGCGAGGGCCACCAGCCCGCCACCGATCGCCATGTCGGTCGGCGTGGCACCGCTGGAGCTGCCGCCGCCGATGCCGCCTTGGACACCCCCGAGTACAGTGAAGGCGGCGGGCTTCGTGAGGCTGCCCCTTCCGACGCAGTTGACCGTGAGGTCGTACGAACCGGGGGTGGCCGTCTGGTTGATGGTCGCGACCCCCCTGGATGTCTCCCTGTCGTTGTTGAGTGGCGAGAGATCCGTCCGCGGGAACGCGTTGGACGTCACGTGGCCGCCCCTCGGGCACCCGTCGACCGTGACCGTCAGCTGCCCTCCCCGGGCGACGACGTTGGGCGTGGCTACGATGTTTCTCGGGCTGCTCGGTTTTTCCCAGGCCACGGCCGTGGGAGCGGCGAGTCCTAGGGTGGCGACCGCTGTCGCGGCGACGGCCAGGGCACGAGTGGTAAGCATGTGATCCTCCGGGGGAAGGCGCCCCGGGAACCGTCCCCGGGTGCGATCGGCGAGAAAACGCCTCCCAGAAAGACCCTCAGATGCCCGGCGCGTCGCCGCATTTCGAGAATGGTCCGTCCTGGTGAAAGGACACGCCGAAGGAAAGGCACATCATCGGATATTGCCGCAGGTCACGGACCCTTGGAAATTTCCCGTACGCGGCTACTCGGATGGCGGACGAGCGCCGGGCGCCACCACCCGTTCGGAGGTTCTCGCGTCGCCCGCCGGGCGTGTTGGACTTAGCGTTCTCATATGCGCGGAAGATGCGGCGACGGCCGCGTCGAGAGGGGTATGCGAATGTCTGGGTTCAGGCTGGCCGAAGAGGAGGAGCGGCCGAGGAAGCGTGCCCCTTGGGGTGTGATAGCGCTTGTTCTTCTGACCGGCCTCGCTCTCGTTCGGAATGGCTCTGGAGAGTTCGACATCGGTCCGCCGCAGCCCGCGACGGCCGCCGCCGCGGACAGCGTCACCCCCAAAGAAGCCCGCCCGAACGCAGCACCGGCTCACCTGCCGTTCTCCGTGGCCGACCGCGTCAGGATCCCCTCGATCCAGGTCGACGCGCCGATCATGCCGGTGGGCCTCGACGACGAGGGCTGGGTGGCCGCTCCCCCACCGGAGGACCCGAATCTCTCGGGCTGGTTCTCCAGTTCGGTCTCGCCCGGCGAAAACGGCACGGCCGTACTCGTCGGCCATGTGGACAACAAGCAGGGCCCCGCCGTCTTCTACCGCCTCGGGGCCGTGAGCAAGGGAAGTCTGGTGGAGGTGCAGCGCCAGGACGGGAAGCTCGCCGTATTCGAGGTGTACGGCGTCGAGGTGTTCGCGACGAACAACTTCCCCGGCGAGCGCGTCTACGGCAACACCGGAACTCCCGAAGTGCGTGTCATCACCTGCGGAGGCGGTTTCTCCAAGCAGAACGGCTACGACGGAAACGTCGTCGTGTTCGCCCGCCTGGTCGAGGTTCGCTGAGCGTTCCCTGAGCCGGCGGGCGAAAGCCCGTAGAACTCGGCCCACCCGGCGAATTACCTGTTCCGCCTGGGAACGATGATGCGATAGCCCGAGTCGAGCAGCCGGGGCAGATATGCGCGCAGTGCCTGTACGCTCTGCGAGCGGTCGCCGCCCGCGTCGTGCGTGAGGACCACGACGCCCGGAGCCGCGCCGTTCTCGACT
>CAMLJW010000372.1 GCA_946480485.1 uncultured Streptomyces sp.
GTTCAACCGCTGGGATGCTCCTGCCGCCAGCGACGGGCAGCGCGGACGATCTCGCCGCCGGTGCGGTTGTGGATCAGGCGTGGGGCGGCGGGCTTGTCCGGCTTGCCGTTGCCTGCATCGGCGGTGATCGCGTGTTTGCGGATCGCCGTGCGGGTGACCTTGAGCCACTGTTCCCACTGATCGGGGGTTGCGGCTCTTGGTCGGCGTGCAGCAGCAGCCCTCCGCAGAAATAGACATCGGCGTCCTGCTTCTGCAGCAGATGCAGGGTGCCTTTGCCCAGCGGGAGTTTGCCGCGGCGACGCCGCTTGGCCCAGAAGTCGGCCATGGCGGGATCGTCGGTCGACGCCTTTCCTGGCACCATCCGGTGCCGGACGATCGGCGTCCAGGCGAACTTGAAGAGGTAGAAACCGCTGGTGCGGTCCCCGAACACCCACCTGCCCTGCCTGAACGGGTTGAACATGCCGAAGTACCGGTCGGTCACCCAGCGCTTCGACTTGTTCGGGTGGGAGAACTTGGCCCACTTGTAGACCAGCCTCCACGTGTAGGAAGAAAGCGTCCAGCGAGTCGAACTCCCGCTTGGACACCCCGATCCGGTAGTAGGCAGCCCAGCCCTTGATGATCGGGTTGAGCTTGGCGATCACCGCGTCGGCGTTGGCCCCTCGCAGGGCCCGCACCTCGGCGGCGAGCCGTTCCCGGATCCGCCGCAGGGCCGCGCGTTGCTCGGCAGCCAGTCCCCGTCGGCCTCGGCCAGTTCCTCCAGGGCGGCCCGCAAACTCCCCCCGACCAGCTCCAGCCGGCTGAGCGTGCGCACCGAGGCGACCACATGGGTGGCATCGGTGCGCTGCCAACCCCCGGCCTTCAGCAGCCCGGCCACCCCGGCCGCCTGTCCTTGGGGTACAGGCCCGCGAACTCCTTATCCTCGAACAGCACATCCAGCCGGTCCCGGACCAACATCGCCGGCGTCGGGCACGCCGCCCACGCCGTACGCACCGGAATCCGCTGAAAACTCCTCGTGCCGCAACGCACCGCACCCACACCCCCGGACAACGGATCGGCGCCGTCGCCACGCTTTCTCGCTCGGGCAGGTGATGCATGTGGGTGCCGGAGAGCCGTCATGGACATTACCCTGCGATGTGGTCGAGCCAGAAGGTGCGCTGGCCGTGGTCACCGGGTAGTCCGTGCAGCTGGGTCAGGCTGTCGTTGAACGTGACTGGGTCGGCAACAGATACTGCTTCGCTATGCGGGTCAGGGGATGACATGGACGGGCTATATGGGGGGCTACAGTGGACAATCCGGCCGTAGGGGTTTCGCTGGCGCAAGAACCGGCTCTAGACGTCGTCCGTCCTCCGCGCTCCTGGTTGCCGCGTATATCTTGGGCGCTTACGCTGGGCATGGTCATGGTTCTGCTGACAACGGGAAACCTGCTGCTGCCCTTCCAGCGCATGACCACGTTGAAGGGTCGCATGGCGTCCGTCGGTGGCTTTTTCGAGGACCCTCAGGTCATTCGGATCTTACGCAAGCACAACCTGCGGGTGCAGATAGTCTGGGCGGGGTCCCGCGAGTTGGCGATGGGAAGTCTGAATGGCTACGACTTCGTCTTCCCCTCAGGGCAGTCCGCCGCGAGTCAGATTTATGAAAGGCATGCCCATAACGGGTACAGCAATGACTATCGGCCGTTCAACAGCCCGCTGACTCTTGCGAGTTTCCGTGAGTACGCCGAAACACTAGTGGACGCGGGTGTGGCCGTCCCCCAGCCGACTCCGCAGGGCGAGAAGCCGCTCTACTATTGGCTCGACATGCATAAGTTTCTGCGCCTGACCGAGCGAAGCCGCACTTGGAACGCGCTTGGCATCGCTCGTCATGGCGTCCGCAACGGCAACCTCGTACTCGCTAACACCTCCGATATCTGCCAGTCTAATTCGGCGGACAGTTACCTAGGTTTGGTCGCCTTCATCCGCAACGGCAACGCCGTGCCCAAAGATTCGGAGGCGGCGCAGTCTCTGGCGAGGAAGATCAAGCCGCTGCTTGTCGGTCAGGGCAGCCCCGGCACCAGCGCGTTCCTCGACTATAAGGGATCTGGTGGCAGGAATCTCGCCCCGATCGCGGTGGCCTACGAACACCAGTTTCTTGCGTATCAAGACCAATACCTTGGCAAGCACCACAGGATTGATGACGAACGCGTACTGCTCTACCCCAGGCCCCAGATGATGTCGCAGCCACAATTCATCGCACTGAACCCGGAGGCCGACCCGCTTGGCGAGCTACTGGAACAAGATACTGAACTGCGCCACCGCGCGACTCAGCTTGGCTACCAGTTAACGGATACTGACGGCACCGACAAGATGAAAGAATATCTGCGGGTTCGGGATCTCCCAGCTCCGCAGACATCCGGCCGCGATCAGACCGCGGCCAAAATGCCGGATTTGCCGATGTTGGAGAAGATGATCGCTACCGTCAAGGACTGCCCGGAAGTCGTGTCGGACTAAGACTAAAGAGGTGCGAATCTATGCCCGTCTTCACTGACAGTCTGTGGTGGTACATCAACTGGCCTTGGATGGTGGCATGGCTGGCGACTGCCGTAAGCGTGATGGTCTTGGTCGCCCGGCATCGCCGCAGACGCCCGGCGGAGCGACTGGTGTTCGAACAAACCTGCGTCTACCTCGACGACCAGGCGATCATGGACGTGTACTGGACGAACCAGTACGCGCCGGCTGTCCAGAAGGAGGTCGAGCAACGGACCGCGGTCAGGAAGAAATTCCGGTTCTTGTCGAAGCTGCCCTTATTCAGCCCCGGTGTCGACGTCGAGGACAATCGTGAGGTCATCACGAAGTACATCCAGCGGGCCGAGCCCATCTCGGTAATCGGCGTCATCGTCAACGCCCTCGAGCGCAGTCACGCCATCATTCACTCTGACCTTCTTCAGGGAACCGTCCGGCGCAACCCCGCCTTGGCGAAGGCAGGGTTCGCAAACGGATCCGTCAGGCTCAGCGCCACCTCCTCCCAGTTCCTCCTACTCACTGGAGACTTCGAAAAGGACGACAACGCCTCTTCTCTTGACTACACCGTCCTCGGTGCCGCCTATGGCCCCACCTCGAATGCCCGTATCCGAATATCGTGTCGAACGACGGGGCTACGCTCAGCCGAGGGAGCCTTCGGGCGCTTCCGCGTCCTGTGCCTGGGCAAAGTCGTCAACTGGCACCCCGAAGACGCCATACTGGACGTTCATCCTTTGGCGATCTTCAGCTGAGCGGGCCCTCGCAGGTCTGGCGGGTCATATCAGTGGGGAGCAGCGACCGGTCGGCCTGAGACGGCCGTCGCGGGCTTGGGATGCAGCAGACGCTCGGCCGACTCGCCGAACAGCATGCCGAACCCGCCCCACAAGGTGGCCTGGATGGCCAGTGCGGCGAGCCGGAACCGCCACAGGACGGTGGTCGGGTAGTCGCTCGGCCCTTGTGCTGGGCATACCGAGGGCCATGTCTGGTGTGTTCTCCGATGCCGGGCCGGGGAAGGACGGCAGGTGCGTCCTTCCCCGGCCGATGGGGCTTGCCGTCAGGACAAGGCGAGTTCCTCGCGGACCGTATAAAGCGGCGGTGACCAGGCTCTCCAGCGAGGCGCGGGTCTCGGGCCAGCCGCGGGTCTTCAGACCGCAGTCGGGATTGACCCACAGCCGCTCGGCGGGGATTGCCTTCAGACCCGCTCGGAGCAGTTCGGCGGCCTTCTGCGCGCTGGGAACGCGGGGGGAGTGGATGTCGTAGACGCCGGGTCCGGCCTCGCCAGGGTAGCCGTGGGCGGCGAGTTCGAGGCGACCTGCATGTGGGGGCGGGCGGCTTCCAGGCTGATGACGTCGGCGTCGAGGTCGTCGATGGCCTGGACGACGTCGCCGAACTCGGCGTAGCACATGTGGGTGTGGATCTGGGTGTCCGGCCGTACCCCGCTGGTGCTGAGCCGGAACGCCTCGGTGGCCCACGCCAGGTACGTGGGGTGGTCAGTGGCGCGCAGCGGCAGCGGCCATGCCTGGGTGGCCGCGAAGCAGCCGTCCCCGCCCGCCTCTCCGGAGACGACGCCGTACTTCCTGGACTCCATCGCGTAGTAGAGCAGGGCTTCCGGCGTCAGGTAGGCGATGTCGATCCCGAAGACGGTCAATGGGACGATCGCATCGAACTGGGCCCGCCGGATCGACTGACGGCTGATCGTCAGGGACAGAGTCCGCTCGCAGAACGCCTCCAGAACGGGGTCCTGGTGAATGCTGCGGAACCACCGGAGGTAGTTGGAGAAGCGGTAGGCGCGAAAGGCCGATCGGCCCGCCGTCGGCAGGCAGGCCGGCATCATCGAGGTATGCCGCCAGGTAGGTCAGAGCCTCTGGAGAGACCGGCACTGGCTGACGGTCCCGGGTGCCCTTGGAAATGACCCGCACCCGGCCCTTCTGCCAGTCGACATCGGCGAGCCCGACGCCCAGCGACTCGGTGGCCCGGGCCCGGAGGAGACGTAGCAGGCCAGAGGAGCCTGGTCCCGGGCGCACCGCATCCGCGCGAACAGCTCCTCCCACTGAGCATCGGGAATAGCCCGCGGCTGACGGACGGAGACCTTCGGCCGCAGACGGCCCCGGCGATGCCGGGCAGGAGCCTCCAGAGGCGACCGGTGGGCAAGTGTCGCGCGGCGGGCCCAATTCTCGGGCACCGGGTTGAGCACCGGCCCACGCCCGAAGTGCAGGTGGAAGGCGTAGAAGCCGAGCACCGCCGACAGGCTGTGCGCGATCGTGGCCGGGGCATAACCCGCCGCCAGGACCCGCTTGCCGGTCTTCGGGTTCACCGCCCCGGGCGGGTATCCGCCTTCACGCCGTCTGTGCCGCTGCGGGTTGCGGGCGGACCGCAGCCAGCCGACCCTCGCGGCCGCCTCGGCCTCGGTGGCCTGTTCCCAGCTGACGTCCAAGGTCCACAGCACCCGGAACCAGCGCAGCAGGTAGTACGCGTAGCTCCGGCAGGTCAACGGACTCACGTCCCCCAGCAGACGATCCCGTAGATAGCTGAATGACCGGCTCGACCTCACGCCACGCATTGCCCACCACCAGCCACGGCAACGACATCGACGTACCAGCAACAACTGCCCCGATCGGCGACAGCCGTACACGGCCGTCCATCAGATCTCGATGTACACGGGAGAACTCATGCGACAACGACATGCCCAGATGTTCTTGAGGCAGCGCTGCCAAGTCGAGCCGATCACAGTTAGAGCAGTCAACTGACCACTCCTGGCACCACGGCTGGGAGCCGTCGCCGCCCTCATCGCCACCAGCAAGGCCACCGACCGGTGACCGGCCGACCCCGTACGCGCCTGGAGCGCGTCCGCGCTGCGGTCGGCTTCCCTGTCAAGTGCTTCTGTTCAGCTCGGCTGACTGCTCCT
>CAMLJW010000373.1 GCA_946480485.1 uncultured Streptomyces sp.
CGAACGAGCAGTTCAACCAGGCGTTCACGATGCACGGCACGATCATGCTGCTGATGTTCGCGACGCCGCTGTTCGCCGGCTTCGCCAACTGGATCATGCCGCTGCAGATCGGCGCCCCGGACGTCGCCTTCCCGCGGCTGAACATGTTCGCCTACTGGCTGTACCTGTTCGGCTCGCTCATCGCGGTCGGCGGCTTCCTCACCCCCCAGGGCGCGGCCGACTTCGGCTGGTTCGCCTACTCCCCGCTATCCGACGTGGTCCGCTCACCGGGCGTCGGCGCCGACATGTGGATCATGGGTCTGGCGTTCTCCGGCTTCGGCACCATCCTCGGCTCGGTCAACTTCATCACCACCATCATCTGCATGCGCGCCCCCGGTATGACGATGTTCCGCATGCCCATCTTCGTGTGGAACGTGCTGCTCACCGCCGTACTGGTGCTGCTCGCCTTCCCGGTGCTGGCCGCCGCGCTGTTCGCGTTGGAGGCGGACCGCAAGTTCGGCGCGCACGTCTTCGACGCGTCGAACGGCGGGGCGTTGCTGTGGCAACACCTGTTCTGGTTCTTCGGGCATCCCGAGGTGTACATCATCGCGTTGCCGTTCTTCGGCATCATCAGTGAGGTCGTCCCGGTCTTCTCCCGCAAGCCGATGTTCGGCTACATGGGCCTGATCGCCGCGACCATCTCGATCGCCGGTCTTTCGGTGACGGTGTGGGCGCACCACATGTACGTCACCGGCGGCGTGCTGCTGCCGTTCTTCTCCTTCATGACCTTCCTCATCGCCGTGCCGACCGGTGTGAAGTTCTTCAACTGGATCGGCACGATGTGGAAGGGGTCGCTGAGTTTCGAGACCCCGATGCTGTGGGCGACCGGCTTCCTGATCACCTTCACCTTCGGTGGTCTGACCGGTGTCATCCTGGCCTCGCCGCCGATGGACTTCCATGTCTCGGACTCCTACTTCGTGGTGGCGCACTTCCACTACGTCGTGTTCGGGACCGTGGTGTTCGCGATGTTCTCCGGCTTCCACTTCTGGTGGCCGAAGATGACGGGCAAGATGCTCGACGAGCGGCTCGGCAAGATCACGTTCTGGACGCTGTTCATCGGCTTCCACGGCACGTTCCTCGTCCAGCACTGGCTTGGTGCCGAGGGCATGCCGCGCCGGTACGCGGACTACCTCGCCGCCGACGGCTTCACCGCGCTGAACACGATCTCGACGATCAGCTCGTTCGTACTCGGCCTGTCGATCCTGCCGTTCTTGTACAACGTCTGGAAGACCGCCAAGTACGGCAAGAAGGTCGAGGTCGACGACCCGTGGGGCTACGGCCGTTCGCTGGAGTGGGCGACCTCCTGCCCGCCGCCGCGGCACAACTTCCTCACCCTGCCGCGCATCCGCAGTGAATCCCCGGCGTTCGACCTGCACCACCCGGAGATCGCGGCGCTCGACCAACTCGAGAACGCCCCTGAGGGTGAGAAGACCCTCGCTGGTGGCAAGGAGGCCGGCAAGTGAAGATCCAGGGCAAGATGTTCATCTGGCTGGCCGTCTTCATCCTCGCCATGGCGATCGTGTATGGCCTGTGGTCGAGGGAGCCGGCCGGCACCACGGCGCTCTTCCTGGCCTTCGGCCTGAGCATCATGATCGGCTACTACCTGGCCTTCACGGCCCGGCGGGTCGATGTGGGCGCCCAGGACAACAAGGACGCCGATGTCGCGGACGACGCCGGTGAGGTCGGCTTCTTCAGCCCGCACAGCTGGCAGCCGCTCTCCCTCGGTATCGGTGGCGCGCTCGCCTTCCTGGGCGTCGTCTTCGGCTGGTGGCTGCTCTACTTCTCACTCCCGATCATCATGATCGGTCTGTGGGGCTGGGTCTTCGAGTACTACCGCGGCGAGAGCCGCACCCAGTAACACACGTTGAGCGCACTGGAACCCGGACACTCCGAAGGAGGGTCCGGGTTCGCTCGTTTGCCGCGCCTCATGTCACTCGCACGGGTCACTCGCCGCGCCAGGGTCGCGGGGCGTTCCTACTTTGAGGTCATGAGCCACTCACCGCTGAACCGCACGGTCGTCAGTTGCACTCTGCTGGTGGTCACCCTCGGCGCGGGCGTCACGGCCTGCACCCTTGACGGCCACCCCCTCTCGGCCGATCCGTACGACGCGGCGGGACAGATCTCCTTCAACGCCCCGGTGGACGACGGCGAGAAGGTCGACCCCGACAAACCCCTGGAGATAACCGCTCAGGGCTCCGGTGGGCGGATTACCGACGTGACGGTCACGGACGCGGCGGGACGCTATGTGTCGGGCGAGCTCTCCGCCGACGGCGGCCACTGGCACAGCACGTCACCGCTCGCCGCGGGCGACCGCTACACGGTGCGGGTGAGCACGGAGAACGAGGACGGGGCTCCCGGCCGCAAGGAACTCGCCTTCGACACCAGCAAGCCCACCACAAAGAAGCGACTCAACGTCAAGTTCGGCCCCGACGCGGGCAAGTACGGTGTCGGCCAGCCCGTCACGGCCGCGCTCAGCGCCCCCGTCAAGGGTAGGGCCGCCCGGGCCGTCGTCGAGCGCGCGCTCAGGGTCGAGTCGACGCCCGCCGCGCAGGGCGCCTGGCACTGGGTGGACGACAAGACGCTGCACTACCGCCCCAAGGAGTACTGGCCCGCCCACGCCGCCATCCGCGCGCACAGCGAACTCGCAGGCATCCGGGTCAACGAACGGCTCTGGGGCGGCAAGGCGAAGCCTCTGAAGCTCACCACGGGCGACCGGATCGAGGCCGTGACAGACGCCTCGGCGCACACGATGAGGGTCTACAAGAACGGCGAGGTGATCAAGGCGATGCCCGTCACCACCGGCAAGCCCGGCTTCGAGACCCGCAACGGCGTCAAGGTCGTGCTCGCAAAGGAGTACTTCGTACGGATGCGCGGTACCAGCATAGGTATCGCCGAGGGCAGCTCGGAGTCGTACGACCTGCCTGTCTACTACGCGACCAGGGTCACCTGGAGCGGCGAGTACGTGCACGCCGCGCCCTGGTCCACCGGCTCCCAGGGATACGCCAACGTCAGCCACGGCTGCACCGGGATGAGCACCGGGAACGCGGCCTGGTTCTTCAGGACCGTGCGCCCCGGCGACATCGTCAAGGTCGTCCATTCGAACGGCGAGATGATGGCCCCGTTCAGCAACGGCTTCGGCGACTGGAACCTCACCTGGCAGAGCTGGCGCAAGGGCAGCGCCCTGGCCGGCCAGACATCGGAGGGCCCCAGCGCGGCGGACGGTGCCCGCCTGCGCCCCCAGGCCGTCTGAGGCGTGCCCCGCACAGCTCTCGGAACTCAGTCCCACCTCAGGCGCTGAGCGGTGCCGCTTTCCGCCGCAACAGAGAAGCCAGCTCCGACGCGAACTCCACCGGCTCCACCGGCAGGGTCACCGCCGCATCGGCACGGCTCCATGTGGCGAGCCAGGCATCCTGGGGCCGGCCGATGAGGAGCAGGACGGGCGGGCAGTTGAAGACTTCGTCCTTGATCTGACGGCACACCCCCATGCCGCCCATGGGCACGGCCTCGCCGTCCAGGACGCAGACGTCGATCCCACCCTTGTCCAGCTCGCGGATCACGGCCGCGGGCGTCGCGCACTCGACGATCTCGACCAGGGGAACGTCACCGGCCGGCCTGCGGCCGGTGGCGAGCCGTACCTGCTCCCGGGTGTTGGAGTCGTCGCTGTAGACCAGCACCGTGGCGGTCGGCTGCATTGTTCCTCCGAGACGTTGAGTACTGCCGTCGTGGACCGTCGTGGACATGGACCGATGCGCGGATGCTACTCCCTTCACCTCCCCGTAGACACCGGTTCTGACAGGGCTTCGATGGGCCATAAGAGCAGGGCAGAGACCACGGACACTCCGAACGGCACCCCCGGGAGTGAGGGCGGGATAAGCGACCGACATAATGTCGGTCGTGGCGACAGCAACGACAGTAGAAACCGGGCACGCGCACCCGTCGGTCAATCGGCCGAACCTCACCAGCGTCGGAACCATCATCTGGCTGAGTTCCGAGCTGATGTTCTTCGCGGCCCTCTTCGCGATGTACTTCACCCTGCGATCGGTGACCGGGCCGGATCACTGGAAGGAGATGGCAGCCCATCTCAACTTCCCGTTCTCGGCGACGAACACCACGATCCTGGTGCTCTCCTCCCTGACCTGCCAGCTCGGTGTGTTCGCCGCCGAGCGCGGGGACGTGAAGAAGCTCCGGATGTGGTTCATCGTCACCTTCGTCATGGGTGCGATCTTCATCGGCGGTCAGGTCTTCGAGTACACGGAACTGGTCAAAGACGCGGGCCTCTCGCTCTCCTCGGACCCGTACGGCTCGGTGTTCTACCTGACCACCGGCTTCCACGGCCTGCACGTGACAGGTGGTCTCATCGCCTTCCTGCTGGTCCTCGGGCGCACCTACGCGGCCCGGAGGTTCACGCACGAGCAGGCGACCGCCGCCATCGTCGTGTCCTACTACTGGCACTTCGTCGATGTCGTCTGGATCGGCCTCTTCGCCACGATCTACATGATCAAGTAGCCGGGCCCGTTCCCGCACATTCCAGAAGCACCGACGCAGAAGATCCTGACACCGGGGTAATCCGTGAAAAAGCTCTCCGCACGACGACGCCATCCGCTGGCGGCGCTCGTCGTCCTACTCATCGCGCTGGCGGCCACCGGGGGGCTGTACACCCTTGCTGTGCCCGCGGACAAGGCCAAGGCCGACGTAAGCGCCCAGTCCCTCGCCATCGACGAGGGCAAGAGGCTCTTCGCCGTGGGCTGTGCCAGTTGCCACGGCACCGGGGGTCAGGGCACCACCGACGGTCCGAGCCTGGTGGGTGTGGGCGCCGCGGCGGTCGACTTCCAGGTCGCCACCGGCCGTATGCCGGCGCAGCAGCCCGGCCCTCAGGTGCCTAAGAAGAGGAACATCTACTCGCAGGCCGAGATCGACCAGCTCGCGGCGTACGTCGCCTCGCTCGGTGCCGGTCCCTCCGTGCCGACCGAGAACCAGTACAGCCCCGAGGGCGCGGACATCGCCGAGGGTGGTGAGCTCTTCCGTACCAACTGCGCGCAGTGCCACAACTTCACCGGCAAGGGCGGCGCGCTGACGAACGGCAAGTACGCCCCGACGCTGGAAGACGTCGATCCGAAGCACGTCTACGAGGCCATGCTGACCGGCCCGCAGAACATGCCGTCCTTCCCCGACACGACGCTGACGGAGAAGAACAAGAAAGACATCATCGCGTACCTCGACGCGGTCAACAGCGACAAGACGGAGAGCCCCGGTGGTCTTGAGCTGGGCGGCCTCGGGCCGGTCAGTGAGGGTCTGTTCGGCTGGATCTTCGGTCTCGGCGG
>CAMLJW010000374.1 GCA_946480485.1 uncultured Streptomyces sp.
GACGTGACCGTACGGGCCCGGGTCGAGGACAGGTTGCTGCACCACGTCGTGCTTCAGCTCGCCGGTGAGGGGTTCACCGCTCTCGGTGTGATGAACCGGCTGAGCGGCTCGAACGAGGAGATCCTCGAAGTGTCGGGGCAGGACACCAAACGGCAGGTCGTCAACCTCGCCGAGGTCATCGACCACAAGGGCCAGCCAACCGTGCGGCGCCGCGGCGACTGGGTGCCGGTGGCCCGGCAGCGGGGCATCGAGCAGGCCGTGCTCGCCTTCCTCGACGCCGTACGCGCGGGCAAGGTCCTCAGCGCCCGTGACGCGCTCGCGACCCATGAGCTCTGCGAGCGGGTCGTCCACGCGGTGGAGGGGCGGTCCGGCTGAGTCTGAGACCGAGGGCCGGCCTGAGCCGCAGCGACCGTACACCGTCGGTGGCGCACAGGACCGTCAGGACCAGCAGTGCCCCGTACACCGGCCAGTCACCGAACCGCACATACGGGGTCACACCGTGTGCCAGCGGCACCTCGTACACCGCCGACGCGCTCGCGCCCGTGCCGAGCCGGTCGCCGAGGCGCTCGCCGCTCGGCCCGTAGACGGCGGAGACGCCGGTGAGCGTCGAGTGCACCATCGGCCGGCCCGTCTCGGCCGCCCGCAGCGCCGCCAGCGACGCGTGCTGCTCCGGTGCCCAGCTCTGCTGGAACGTCGAGGTCGCCGACTGCGCCAGCAGGACATCGGCACCGTCCTGCGCGAGATGGCGGCTCATGTCGGAGAACGCCGACTCGAAGCAGACCATCGGGCCCACGCGCAGCCCGTGCCCCACGCTCATCACCACCTGTTCGGTGCCGCGCCTGCGGTCCTCGTCCGCGGCCCTGCCGACAGAGGTGGCCCAGCCGAGGACGGACCGGAACGGGACGTACTCACCGAAGGGGACGAGCCGCATCTTGTCGTAGCGGGCGCCGGTCGGGCCCTGCGGGCCGACCAGCACCGAACTCTTGTAGATGCCGGGCCGGTCGGAGCGGCGCGCGTCCACGTTCACCAGGATTCCGGCGCCCACTTCACGGGAGAGTGCGGCGATCCGGCTCGCGAGGTCGGGCCGGTCGGCGAGGTCGAAGCCCACGCTGCTCTCGCCCCAGACGACCAGGTCCAGGTCCTGCCCGGCCAGCTGTCGGGTGAGGGTCTCCTCACGCGCGAACCGCTGCTCGGCGCCGCCGTCGATCACGCCGGGCTGTACGACGGCGATGCGCACCTGGTGGTCGGTGTCCGGGCGGGGCGACCACACCCAGGCCGCCGAGGTGGCGGCGGCCGTCGCCACCAGTGCGGCGACCGCGGGAGTACGCGCCCGGCGCACCGCGACCAGGACGGCCACGGCGACGTTCACCCCCACGATCAAGAAGCTGAGCAGCCATGCTCCGCCGACCGAGGCGAGCCGCAGCGCGGGCTCCACCTCCCACTGGCTCGACCCCAGCAGGCCCCACGGCCCGCCCAGCCCTTCCCAGGACCGCACGAGCTCGACCATCAGCCAGCCCGAGGGCAGCACGAACAACGCGGCCCCGACCTTCATGAGCGAGGGCACTCCGGCCAGGAACCGGCGTATCAGCCAGCCCCAGGGCGCCCAGAGCGCTCCGAGCAGCGCGGCTATCACGAACGTGAAGACATGCAGACTTGGCACCAGCCAGTGGTGCACGGCCAGCATGAAACCGAGCCCGCCCAGCCAGCCGTCGTACGCGGCCCGCCTGCCCGTCGACGCCGAGCGAGCCAGCAGGATCCACGGGACCAGAGCGACGTACGCGAACCACCACAGGGACGGCGCCGGGAAGCTCAGCATGGGCATCGCCCCGGCGAGCGCGGCCGCGATGCCGCGCCACCAGGGCGAGCCGAGACGTCGTCGCAGGTCAGTGGCAGTGGCAGTGGCGGACAACTTCATGCATGCGCCTCTCCCTCGGCCCCCGCGCCCGGTGCGTACCTCCAGTGTGCGCGCCCGGGACGATCTCCGACAGGGGGCATCCGCTCAGGTCGTGGCGGGCTCCTGACGTGTCGGAGAGGCCTGTCGCCACCTCTCGTGGACCACTACTTCGCGCAGCCGCCAGCCGTCGTCCGTACGCAGCAGCGCGAAGTCGTAACGGCCACCGCACACGAGGTCGGGCGCCGAGGAATCGCCGTCGTGCCCGGCGGACCGCATCAGCATGACGTAGTCCGCCCGCACCTGAGCCGTGTCGCCGGTGTCGTGCTCCAGCGGCCCGAACCGCACCCGGCGGTTGACGATCAGATGCTGCCGCAGCGGAAACCGCTCCATGGTCTGCGTGAGCCATCCGGCGACCTGCGCCGCATCGCCCTCGATACCGCCCGCCGACCGGTAGTCCGCCCGCCCCTCCGGTGTGAACAGCCCCCGGTACGCCTCCCCGTCCCCGTCGTCCACCGCCACCGCGTACTCGGTGATCAGTCCGTCGACCGCGAGCCGGTCCATTACCGTCGCGAGTTCCACGCGCTGCGTCATCGGCTCAGTGTTGGCCACGGGGAGGGCCGCGCCAAGGGGCCTGCAGCGATATTCACTGGCTGTGTGCCGTCCATTCGGCCGAACCTGATTCCCCTGACAGTCGCGAGGAGGATATGGCCCGGCCGGCCCGTCGTTGGGTCGTGCCCGTCCACGCACCCGTTCAAGGCCACAGCCGAGGGCGCACCGGCCCGGGTTCAGTGGGATCACGAGTGGATCTGCGCCGCGTCGTGGAGGTCGACCTACTGGGTCCTTGCGACGCAGGCGGTTTTGCGGGTGGCTGGGGGGACGCTGACAGGCTTCTGTGGTTGGGGGCCGACTGCCCTGGGGCCGGGGCAAACCGTCGGCCGCACCGGTGCGCCGACCGTCCGCCGGAACACGAGCTCACACGGCCGCGATGGCCTCATCGCGCACAGCCGCGGCCCACTCCGCCACGAGCAGCTCGTACTCCGCCCGCTCCTCAGCCGACAGGGAGCCGCCCGAACGGATCCATAACGCGCGGATCTGCTCATTCAGCGCGGCAGCAGACCGCACGGAACCAGTGGTCAGGAAATTGGGGGACATGCTCCAAGGGTAGGGCCAAGCTTTGACAGCCCGCTACCGGCCGACTACCCGACCCATATGTATTCCGTCACGGTAGACATGAGGCTGCTGTGACGGGTGAGGGCCGGTTCGGAACGCGCTGCCCGATGCGCGTGCCTTGGGGGTGGCATGGACGCCGCCATGGTCACGACCGTAGCCGCACTCATCTTCCTCCGCAGCGACTTCACGGCCTGCATGGTGGAAGAGCGGACGCTGCGGCTTGTGGTATGCGCAACACGCGTTGCCCCTCTCGGCCTTCGCCGGGAGGGCATGTCGTCATGCCGCCTCGGTTGCGACCTCGGCGCGTGCGGCGGCCGCCCACTCGACGACGAGGAGTTCGTACTCCCGCCGTTCCTCCGCTGTCGTGAGACGCCCGTCGGCGCGCTGCCACAGGGCGCGTATCTGCTCGTTCAGTTGGGCAGCAGACCGTACGGAACCACGGCGCGAGGTATCGGGGAACATGCGGACAAGCCTACGGGCACGCACTGACACTCCACCCCGAGCTCAGCTTGCAAGCGATGCCGTGGTGTGTTGCCTGAAAAGCGAGGCGGATCACCTGTTGCTGTCTCAGCCTGCCCGGACCGACAACCACTCATCCCGGTTACGGCCTCTTCAGAGCCCGCTCGGCCGCGTCCAACGCCAGATGCCACGGGTACTCCTGGGGGCGCCCCTGCTTCGGAGGATGCGACGCATACCCATCCGGCCCGTCGAGCACAACGACGCCCTGCTCCCGCAATGCAGCGATCGACCGCGCCACCGCTGGCTGCCTGCCCTGCGCCTGGTTGAAGTACGGCATCGCCAGGACGGGCACACCCATGTGCACCGCCTCCGACGGGATCCCGATCGCCACCGTGTCTGAGATCCCAGCACCCCACTTATTCAGCGTGGTGCACGACATCGGCGCCACCAGCATCGCATCCGCCTTCGGTAACACATCCTTCTCCCACGGCAGCTTGTACCGCGACCGCACCGGATGCCCGGTCAGCTCGACGAGCTCCTGCAGGCGTGGCTCCCACCAGTTCGCCGCAGACGGGGTGAGGATCAGGCAGACGTCCCAGCCGTCGGCCTGGGCGGCGCGCACGCCGTCGTCGATGTACTGGGTGGGCCCTGCGGCGCAGGCGATGAGATAGAACACTCGGGTCATGCGCGCAGTCCACAGCGCTCAGCCAGGGCACGCAAGCCTGCCCCGGGGTTGGGCGTTGCCCCGACCACGTCCGCGACAAGGTTCACCGTGTCCGGCCTGCCCTGCACCTCCTCGGGTGCCAACTCGTCGGCTTCCAGAAGCCGGGCCGCCGCATCGTCCTTACGTCTTGTCAAGAGCGAAGCGCGAGCCATCGACACCCGATGCCCAGCCTGCCGCTCCCGGGTCATTCCGGCCAGCGCCTCCGGCTCGACCGCAGCGGCGACTTCGAGCGCAGACCAGCCGTCCTCGAACCGGAGCAGTATGTCCATTCGATGCAGGGTCACGTTGGTCGGCCCGAACTGGGTGTAATCCTCGTCGAGATTCGCTCCCTGCCGCGCGGCCACGTCACCGGCCTCGTCCACATACCCGCCTGCCGCGCGCACCCGGTCCGTGCTCCGCTCCTGGGAGGACTCGGCCAACGCGGCGGACAGATACAGCATGCCGAGCGTCGACAGACCAAGCGGCCCGCGCTCGGTCAGCCCGTCGGACAGGCGCCGCGCGGCGGCCGTCGCAAAGTTCACGGCCGCCTGCGGCCGCTGCTGATAGACCAGACTCTTCGCTACCCGCCGCGCCGCTGCGCCCATCTGTACCGGGTCCCCAGACCGTTCTGCGGCGGCCAACGCCCGGTCAGCAGCGAGCGCGGCCGGGATCGCTGTCGCCGCCCCGTACTTGTGCAGATAGGAGGTAACGAGCTGATAGACCCGGGACAGCTGTGCCTGTGCCTCAGACTGCTCACCGACGGGTGCGGCGTGCGCCGCCTGCCCGGCGCTACAGACCAGGGCAGGAAGCTCCCGGGCAAGGGCGGCGTAGTGGCACGCCTGGAACGCTCGACAGCAGTAGTCGAGTTTACGCTGCAGGGCGTAATGCAGGGGCGGCTCTTCCTCACCCTTGGGGGCGTAGAGGGCATCAATGACACGGAGGGCGCCGACGGGTGGGGCGCTGCCAGCGGGTGGCTCGGGCGCGAGCCCGCCCGCCTGGCGGGCCTCGATACCAAAGGTTCGATCGCGCCGGGCGCGGATGCCGACCTGATGGTCTTCGATCCCGAGGCCCGGCGGCGGGTGGCCGGCGCCGAGCTCGAGCACCGCCATTCTTTGACGCCCT
>CAMLJW010000375.1 GCA_946480485.1 uncultured Streptomyces sp.
GGTCAGATGCTATGTACCTTGAGCAAGGTGGCTGCCAGCGGTGCATCGCAAGGCGGAGGGTCGCCCGCGTACTGGGCGTACGCGGGCGATCCCGACAACGCAGCGAGACGCCGTGCCGGACGCCGCAGCGCAGGCAGGAAACTCCAGACAGGCCTAGCCAGCGAACGCCGGCTGTGCCAGCCCCTTGCCCGCGCCCGGCAGCACCAGCAGTGAGCCGGACATCGGGTGCGGTGCCTCCAGGCCCGTACGGGCCGTGGTGATGTACAGGTCGGTCAGGTCGGCGCCGCCGAAGGCGCAGGCCGTGGGGCGGCGGACAGGGAGCGGGACGACCCGGTCCAACTCGCCGGAGGGCGTGTAGCGGCGGAGGGCGCCGCCGTCCCAGAGGGCCACCCAGACACAGCCGTCGGCGTCGACGGTGAGCCCGTCGGGGAAGCCCGCGCCTTCCTCGATGGCCGCCAACTGCCGCCTGTTGAACGGCTTTTGGTCCTCCCCCACGTCGAACACGTCGATGCGGCACGTCGGCGAGTCGATGTAGTACATCAGGCGTCCGTCGGGGCTCCAGCCCGTGCCGTTGCTGACGTCCACGTCGTCGAGGACGACGTCCAGCGTGCCGTCGGCGGTGATACGGGAAAGGGTTCCGCCGCCCGGTGCCTCGTCGTAGCGCATGGTGCCCGCCCACAGGGCGCCGTCGGGGGCGACCGCCGCGTCGTTGGCCCGGCGTCCGGGGACGATCTCGTGGTGCAGCCAGCGGAAGTCCTCGGTGCCGGGCCCGTAGAGCCCCACACCGTCCCGCAGGTTGACCACCAGGCCACCACCCGCGCGCGGCTTCGCGGCGCCCACGTGCTGCTCGGTCGCCATGACCGTACGGCGACCGGTGACGGGGTCGTACGTATGGACCCGGGACCCGAGGATGTCGACCCAGATCAGCCGCCCGGCGGCCGGATCCCAGGTGGGCCCCTCGCCCAGCGCCGCGTCTTCCCGGACCGCCACCTCCACGCCCGTCATGCCACGCTCCTGTATCCAAGGCGCTCGGACAGCTCGGCCGCGCCCTTCGCGGCGAGCTGCTCCAGCTCGGTGCGGCGCTCGTCGCTCCAGCGGATCATCGGTACGGAGATGGAGAGCGCCGCGACGACCTTCCCCGCACGGTCGCGCACGGGCGCGGCGACGCAGCTGACGTCGGGATTCGACTCGCGGTTCTCGACGGCGACGCCCCGGCTGCGGATGTCGGTCAGTGCCTGGCGCAAGGCGTCCGGGTCGGTGATGCTGTTGGGCGTCATCGCCTTCAGCTCGGCATCGTCGCGGATCCGCGAGGTCAGCTCGGGCTCGGGGAGCGAGGCGAGCAGCATCTTGCCCACCGAGGTGCAGTGTGCGGGGAGCCGGCGGCCGGCGGCGGACACCATCCGCACGGCGTGCGTGGAGTCGACCTTGGCGATGTAGATGACGTCCGCGCCCTCCAGGATCGCCACGTGCACGGTCTCGTCGCAGGTCTCCGCGACGGACCGGGCGACCTGCTGGCCCTCGGCGGCGAGGTCCAGATGCTCGGAGTACCGGCTGCCGAGCTGGTACGGCCGCACGCCGAGACGGTAGCGTCCGGGCTCACCCGGTACGGGCGCGATGTACGAGCGGGCGGCGAGTGTCGTCACCAACTCGTGCACGGTGGTGCGCGGCAGCTGGAGCCGGCGCACGATGTCGGGGGCGGAGAGCGTACCGTCCCCGTCGAGAAAGAGCTCAAGAATGTCGAGAGCCCGGGTCACGGCTGGTACGAGGCGTCCCACAGCCGACCCCCCTCTCCTGTGTTCGATATTTCAACGGACGATCGGCATGACGAACATAGGCTACTCGTAGTCCGTTGGGGCGGGCAATGGCCAAGCAGGCAGACCAGAGCGGAGAAAAGCGAACCATCAGGAGAAACCGTCAGCGCCGGGGGTGGATCGCCGACCCGGCCCCGCAGCCGGCCTGCTCCGCACCTCGCCCGTGACGGCCCTCAGCTCCCGACCGACCGCCGCCTTCACGATCGACCCCGCGACCACCGCCACCGAGTCCGTGTGCAGCGAGAGGATATTCGACGAGCCCGTAGCGCAGCACGGCCGCCGAGAGCGCCACCGCGAGAAGGATCAGGACGGCCAGGGGGGAAGCCCGGAGAGTCGGACGAGACGGCGCCTGCTCGCGCCGGAGGTGATCAGCTCATGGTGTCGAACCCGCGCCCCTCCTGTGGAGCCGTCGGCTCCCGCGCGTTCTGATCCTCGTCACGACCACCCGTCCAGCGGCGCCCCGTCCGGCCCACCCCACAGGGCGACGCGCCGTCAGCGGCCGCACGATGCGTAGAGGACCGCTGCCCGGCGGCCCCGGGGTCTGCGCTCTCGGGAGGATCTGCGATGACCGCCAGTCTGGAGCAGTTGCGCCGCTGTCATTTCGGCGTCGATCTGGGTGCCGCGCGGACCCGCGTGTACATCAGGGGGGCGGGTCTGGTCGTCGACGAGCCGAGCGTGGCCGCCGTGAACACGAGGACCGGTGGGCTGATCGCGGTCGGTGAGTTCGCGGAGCGGATGACGGGGCGTACGCCCGGGTACATCCGCGTGGTCCGGCCCGTGTCCGGCGGCACGGTGGTGGACATCGAGATGGCGCAGCGGATGTTGCGGCAGCTGCTCGGTGAGAGGATTCGCCGTGCGCTTCGGCGCAAGCCGCGGCTGCGCGCCGCCGCCTGTACGCCGCACGAAGCGGATCCGCTCGCCCAGCGCGCGGCGGTCGAGACCCTGGTCGGACTCGGCGCGCGGAGGGTCGAACTCGTGGACACGCTCATCGCGGCAGGCGTCGGCTGCGGACTACCGGTCGAGCGGCCCGAGGCGACCATGATCATGGTGTGCGGGGCGGCGACCACACAGGTCGCGGTGCTGTCGCTCGGCTCCATCGTGACCGCCCAGCGCATTCCGGTCGGGGGCGAGGCCGTCGACCACGCGATCGTCCAGCACCTGCGCCACCACCACGAGTTGATGCTGCCGAGTCAGTCCGTACGCCCCTTGCAGGTCGCACTGTCCGGGAACGGACTCACACAGCACGGCCCCGCCTCCACCGAGATCCACGGGCGGGACGTGGCCACCGGGCTGGCGCGCTCCGTGAAGGTCGACACCGCCGCAGTACGCGATGCCATACAGACCCCGCTCACGGCGGTGCTCGACGGCATCGGCAGGGTGTTGCGCGTCTGCCCGCCGGACCTGGTGGCCGACCTCGCGGACCGCGGGATCATGATGGTCGGCGGCAGCGCCCTGCTGCCCGGGCTCGACCAGATGCTGCGGCAGGCGACGGGCATGCCGGTGCGCATCGCCGAACGACCCGACGTGTGCGCGATCCTCGGCCTGGGCTCGATGCTGGAAGGCAAGATCGAGCCACTGATCCTCGACCCGCTGGCCGCCTGAGGAGGAGGGCGGAGCCGTGGGTATAGCCGTGGGTAAAGCCGTGGGCAAAGACCCGTTCAGCCGGTCTTCCCGCCCCACCGCATGTCGGCCTGCTCCCACTCGGCGGCCCACTGCCGCATGCGCAGCCGGTCGATACGCACGCGAACGCCCCAGGCGCCCAGCATGACGACGCCGCCCGCGCCCGTCGCGGCCAGCAGGCCGGCCGAGGCCACTTGCAGGGCGCCCTCCGTCTGATTGACGGGCTCCCGCATCAGGGCACCGTGCCGGTCGGTCCAGACCGTGGTCCGGGTGCCCTTCGGGCTTTCGGGCTGAACCTTGGCCCGGCCGGTGCGATTTGTGCCGTCCGGTGCCTTCCAGCGCACCGTCGCCCACACCAGGTCGTCGCCCACCGCGGGGGCTGGCATGCTCTCCGGCGCCTTCTCGGCGAGCACCGCCGGCACAGCGCGGCGCTCTTCCCGCTGCCGGTCCAGGCTCTGGGTCACCGCGTTCGCCGCCAGCAGCCCCGCGAGGAGGCCGCCCACCATGGCGAACACCCATGCGGCGAGCACGACCCAGCCCTCGATGACGTCCACCCGCCGTCGGAGCGGGTTGCGCCGCCACCGCCACAGCCTTACCTTCGTACGCCGTGTCAACGCCATCGGCCAGCACCCCCTTGTGAGCACCGACGGCAACACCTCTTCCAGTGTGCTCCCACCAGCGTCGCAGAGCTCCGGCGCAGTGGCACGCGGGCGGCCGACGCGTACCGGGGCACCGGCATAGATTCACCGGCGTACCCGTGGTGGGGACGGTTGTCCAACCTCGGTACGCCGGGCGCCGGCCCGGCCGACGGCGGGTCGAGCCGCGCCAATTGCCCGGTTTCCGTACGCTGAACCACTTCTGGGGCCACCGCACCCTCCCGGCGCCATCTGTCGCGACCGTGACCGGAAAGCCCTCGATGCCTGGGCCGAGCAGATCAACAGCGAACTCGACCAGGAAGTCAGGAAGTGAGGATGAGCCATGGCTGAACGGCAGTCGGAGCCGGGGGACGCGTCACAGTCACAACTCCATCCCACCCCTCCCCTCTCGCCCCTCTCTGCGAAGAGCCTCTTTCCGACGGACGAACCACGACCGCTGATCGAGGAGTTCGCGCGTGAACTCAGCCGAGGGCTGCGCACCAGCAGACTCAGAACGTTCTCCGCCCCGGGCTCTACTTCCCCAACGCGTGCAAGGACGTGACGGAGCTGCCCGGCGTCCCGGCAGACGGCCGGCCGGGAGCCGGTCGGGCGCTGCGCGGAAACCGGCTGCCCGGGCGAGGGTTCGGCCGTGCCGGAGTGGTTACACGGAGGGTGGATTCATTCCTAGTGTCAGTGAGCGGAAGGGGGTGGCCCGTATGGCCACGGGCTCATCCAGGATCGAGGAGCATCCGGACCTTGTGACTCTGCGCGCTCGGTACGCCGAGGCGTCGGCCAGCCCGATCGGCCAGACGATCGAGGGTCTCAGTCTGCTGGCCGGTCTGTACTTGGCGGCCTCCCCGTGGATCGCCGGTTTCAGCGGTCTCTCCAACCTGACGGTGAACAACCTGATCACCGGGATCGTCCTGACGGTCCTCGCCCTCGGGTTCGGATCGGTCTACGAGCGTACGTACGGCATGAGCTGGGCGGCCGTGGCGATCGGTGTGTGGACGATCATCGCGCCGTGGGTCGTCTCGGGCGACGTCGACACCACCAGGACCGTGACGAGCAACGTGATCGTCGGCGCGGTGGCGGTGATCGCGGGTCTCGCCACATCGGGACTCGGGCGCATGCGCCGCCGTACAGATCGGGTCTGAGCACCCTTGACGGGCGGCGGGCGGTGCCGCGCCGCCGCCCCTTCTTCCTGCTGCCACCACTGCCTCCGGGGCCGGCCACTTCGGCTGTACCCAGGTTGTACCAGGCTGTGCCTGGGCTATGCCTGG
>CAMLJW010000376.1 GCA_946480485.1 uncultured Streptomyces sp.
GCTTCGAGCTGGGGAACCAGCGGTCGACGACCACGAGTTCCCGCCCATACCAGGCCGGGATTTCGGAGGTATCCGATGAACGGCAGTTGAACGACTCACCCAAACGGGGCGGTCGATGGCAGGCTGAGCAGCATGGACGGTCGTAACCTGGTGCGTTCGGTGAAAGCGGTCGGTTCGGCGGGAGCGGCCCGGGGATTGCGTACCGTGCGGGCCGCGTGGCGCAGGAGGCGTGTCGACGCCGCAGGGCTCCCGCCGCGTGGCGCCGAGCGCGCGCGGGTGCCCGGGCCCGTGCTGGACGTGGAGCCCGGGCCCGGCGGCGGACTCGTCCGGTTCACCCGAGCGGAGCTGCGCATCACCGTCACGGTGCACGGAGCCGTCTTCTGGGGCTGGGACGGGGCCGGGCCGGAGCCGTCGTACGCGCTCTCGGGCAGCCCCCCGAAGCCGGATCCGCGGGCTGTTCTGGAGCCGGACAAGGATGGTGCCTGGCGGGTGGTGGCCGAGCGCGTGACGGTGGTCGTCTCGCGGCACGGCGCCATTGAGGTGCGTACGCCGGGCGGGGTGACGCTGCGCCGCGATCTGCCGCCCCGGTGGTGGGAGCCGGTCGGCGGGGGCACGGCACGCTGGATACAGCGCTCCGAAGTGGCCGCCGACGCACGGTTCTTCGGCCTGGGCGGGCGCGCGTCGGGGCCCCGGCTGCGCGACGGAACGTACCGGCTGTGGAACACCGATCCGGGCCTCGCCTTCGGTCCCGGCGTCGACCCGCTGTACATCACCATGCCGGTGCAGATGGTGGTGGCCGACGCGGCCACGCATCTCGTGTTCCACGACAGCACGTGGGACGGCAGTGTGACCGTGCGCGAGGGCGAGGAAGGCGCGGGCTCAGGACACGACCGTGCCGGGACGAGCGAGCTGCGGATGGACGGCGGACCGCTGCGCTGCTGGGTGATGGCGGGCACTCCCGTGCGCGTTTTGCACACCTGGGCGTCACTCACCGGGGCCGCCGCGCTGCCACCCGCGTGGGCGCTGGGGCACCATCACGCGCGGTGGGGCTTCGGCAGTGAGCAGGAGGTGCGGCGGATCGTCGTCGGCTATCGCGAGCGCGGGCTGCCGCTGGACGCGATCCACCTCGACATCGACCACTACGCCGCGTATCAGGTGTTCACCGTCGACCAGAAGCGCTTCCCGAAATTGCCCGTGGTGGCCGAAGAGTTGCGCCAGGACGGGATCCGGCTGGTGTCGATCGTGGATCCGGCGGTCAAGGCCGAGTCGGGGAACACGGTGTACGACAGCGGGACCGCGGAGAACGCCTTCGTGCGGGACTCCGTGGGGAAGCTGGTGCGGGGTGTCCTGTGGCCGGGCGAAGCGGTGTATCCGGACTTCACGCGCGCGCGGGTGCGACGTTGGTGGGGCGGGCTCTATGAGGAGCGGCTCGCGCAGGGGTTCGCTGGTTTCTGGCACGACATGAACGAGCCGGTGTCGTTCACGGCCTTCGGGGAATCCACGTTGCCCCGTTCGGCCCGGCATGACATGGAGGGACGCCGCGGCGACCATCGTGAGGCGCACAACGTGTACGCGCTCGGCATGGCTCGGGCCGGCTACGAAGCTTTGCGTGAATTGACGCCCCAGGAGAGACCGTTCATGTTCTCGCGCTCCGGATGGGCGGGAATGCAGCGCTACGGAGGGGCCTGGTCCGGGGACGTGGCCACAGGCTGGCCGGGGCTGCGGGCCTCGCTGTCGCTGGTGGTGGGACTCGGGTTGTGCGGAGTGCCGTACTCGGGCCCCGCGGTGGGCGGCCTCGACGGCAGCCCGTCACCCGAGCTGTATCTGCGCTGGTTCCAGCTGGGCGCGTATCTACCGCTGTTCCGTACGCACGCGAGTCCGCGGGCCGGGTGCGGGGAGCCCTGGGAATTCGGCGCCGACGTCCTTGAGCACGCGCGTGTGGCGCTCGTCGAGCGGCGGCGGCTGCTGCCGTACTTCATGACGCTGGCGCATCTGGCACGTCTGACGGGGGCGCCGTATGTGCGGCCGCTGTGGTGGGACGCTCCCGAGGAGAGGGTGCTGCGCGACCGCGAGGACGCCTTCCTGCTCGGCGACTGTCTTCTGGTGGCGCCGGTGCTGGCCCCCGGCATGGACCGGCGCGCGGTGCAGCTGCCTCCGGGGCGCTGGTACGACACGGTGACCGAGGAGGCGTACGAAGGGCCTTCTCAGGTGCTGATCCACGCCCCCTTGTCCCGCATTCCGGTGTTGGCGCGCGCGGGCGCCGTCGTGCCCGTACGCGGCGACGGCGGCGGTCTGGAGCTGGAGGTGTGGGCCCCCGCGCGCGGACGCAGTGGAGGCGGCCTCGTGGTACCGGACGCGGGCGACGGTTGGGACGAGCCGGAAATCGAGCGGTATGTGACGCGCTGGGAGGGGAAGCGGGTGGTGGTCGAGCGCGACGGGGAGGTCGGCCGGGGCGAGGCGTCCCGCCCGGTACGGGTCCGGGGGCTCAGGACGTCGTGACACGCGTTCGACTGCCCTCAGCGTCCCTGCACTCCTCTCATTCCATATGATGCGAGCCGCGAGCCGGCCTTCGTTTTCGTGGTCCACGCGCGCGTGCGTCCCGTGTGCCGTACCTCGGGACCACGGACCACGGGTCCGTACCCCGGTCGGCGGGCGTACCGGCCGTGCGCGTGCGGGGCAGGGTGGCGGCCCTGCGCTTCAGGTGGTGACGCCCTGGCGGCGCATCGCCGCGTAGGCCATGGCGTGATTGACGACGCCGATGAGGACCTCCTTGACGGACTCCCGTTCGCGCGCGTCGCACAGTACGACGGGCACCTCGGGGTCGAGGTCGAGGGCCCGGCGGACGTCTTCGACGGGGTAATGTTCCGCTCCCTCGAAGCAGTTGACGCCCAACACGAAGGGTATGGAGCGCCGCTCGAAGTAGTCGACCGCTGCGAAGCAGTCCTCCAGGCGGCGGGTGTCGGCGAGTACGACGGCCCCCAGTGCGCCGGTGGCGAGCTCGTCCCACAGGAACCAGAAACGGTCCTGGCCAGGCGTGCCGAAGAGGTAGAGAACGAGGTCCTCGCGGAGCGTGATGCGGCCGAAGTCCATCGCGACCGTGGTGGTGTGCTTGCCCTCCACGCCGCTGGTGTCGTCGACCGGACGGCCCGCCTCGGTGAGCAACTCCTCGGTGCGCAGCGGCTTGATCTCACTGACCGCACCGACCAGGGTCGTCTTGCCCACGCCGAAGCCGCCCGCCACGAGTAGCTTGAACGTGACGGGCTCGACGGGGGCCATGCCGCGCTCAGAACGCCCGAAGATCATCGGTCTCTTCTCCTGCTTCAGTGGTGTCGTGCGGTGGTGGACCGTATCCGCCGCCGCCGGGGGTTTCGATGACCAGTACGTCGCCGGGGCCGACGTCCGCCGCGTCACTCCCGCCGAGTTCGCTGACCGTGCCGTCCGCACGCTCCACGCGGCCCGCGCCCAGCGCTCCGGGCCCGCCGCCCGCCATACCGTAGGGCGGAACCCTGCGGTGCTGGCAGAGCGTGGAGACGGTCATGGGCTCGTGGAAACGGATGCGGCGTACCGCGCCGTCCCCGCCGCGCCACCGTCCGGCTCCGCCGCTGCCGCCTCGTACGGCGAACTCATCGAGCTGGACGGGCAGTCGCCACTCCAGGACTTCGGGGTCCGTGAGCCGCGAGTTGGTCATGTGGGTCTGGACGACGGAGGCGCCGGGGAAACCGTCGCCCGCCCCGGACCCTGAAGCCACGGTCTCGTAGTACTGGTACCGCTCGTTGCCGAAGGTGACGTTGTTCATGGTTCCGGAGCCCTCGGCCTGTGCCCCGAGGGCGCCGTAGAGCGCGCCGGTGATCGCCTGGGACGTTTCGACATTGCCGGCGACGACCGCGGCCGGGTGCTCGGGGGCGAGCATCGAGCGGGGCGGCACGACGATGTCGAGGGGGCGCAGACAGCCGTCGTTGAGCGGGATGTCGTCGGCGACCAAGGTACGGAAGACGTACAGGACGGCGGCGTTGACCACCGAGAACGGCGCGTTGAAGTTGGTGGCCAGCTGCGGCGACGTACCGGTGAAGTCGATGATGGCGGACCGTTCTTCGTGGTCTACGCGGACGCGGACCCGGATGACGGCTCCGGAGTCGGTCTCGTAGCTGAACTCGCCGTCCTCAAGGGCGCCGATGACGCGGCGTACGGCTTCCTCGGCGTTGTCCTGGACGTGCTTCATGTACGCCTGGACGACGTCGAGGCCGAAGTTCTCGATCATCCGGGCGACTTCGTCGACGCCCTTCTGGTTGGCGGCGATCTGGGCGCGCAGGTCGGCAAGGTTCGTCTTCGGGTTACGCGAGGGGTAGGGCGCCTCGGTGAGGAGCCGTAGTGTCTCCTCCTCGCGAAGGTGGCCGCCCTCCACGAGCAGCCAGTTGTCGAAGAGGATGCCCTCCTCCTCGATGGTGCGGCTGGTCGCGGGCATGGAACCGGGGGCGATGCCGCCGATCTCGGCGTGGTGGCCGCGTGACGCCACGTAGAAGAGGATCCGGTCACCGTCCGTGTCGAACACCGGGGTGATCACGGTGACGTCGGGGAGGTGCGTGCCGCCGTGGTACGGATCGTTGACTGCGTACGCTTCCCCGGGGCGCATCCCCGAGCCGCGGCGGCGGACGACCTCCTTGACGCTGGTGCCCATCGACCCCAAGTGCACGGGGATATGGGGGGCGTTGGCGACAAGGTTGCCTTCCGGGTCGAAGAGCGCGCAGGAGAAGTCCAAGCGCTCCTTGATGTTGACCGACTGGGCGGTGGACTCCAGGCGGGCACCCATCTGCTCGGCGATGGACATGAAGAGGTTGTTGAAGACCTCGAGGAGAACGGGGTCGGCCTCTGTGCCGAGAGCGGAACCCTCTGCGACCGCCACGCGTTCCATGACCAGATGCCCGTCGTCGGTCATGGCCGCCTGCCAGCCGTCGTCGACGACGGTGGTCGCGCCGGCCTCGGTGATGATCGCGGGGCCGGTGACGGTTTCCCCGGGGGGCAGTCCCTCGCGGCGGTGCAGGGTTACCTCGCGCCAGGCGCCGCCCGTGTGGAGGCTGACCGTCTCCTGGGTGCCGGGGGTGGTGTCGGGGACGGCGAGGGCGGAGAGATCGGGGGGTTCGGTGAGACCAGTGGCTTCCACCAGGAGGGCTTCGACGACGACCGGACGGTCGAGGGTGAAGGAGTAGGTGGCGCGATGGCGGTCCTCGAAGGTGCGGGTCATGGTGTCGGGCTCGGTGAGCTCGACCACGAGTACCGTGTCCGTGCCGTCATAGCGCAGCTGGGCCCGGCGGGTGATCTGGATGCGCTC
>CAMLJW010000377.1 GCA_946480485.1 uncultured Streptomyces sp.
CCGGGGAGGCGATGACCATGAACAGGTACTCGTTCCCGGGCTTCACGCCCAGTCCGACCTCGGTCGCGATCATGAACGGGCGCAGATAGAGCGACTCCTCCCCGCCGTGCGCCGGCACCCACGCCTTGTCCTGCTGGACGAGCAGGTCGCATGCCTCGATGAACGTCTCGACGGGCAGCTCCGGCATCGCGAGGCGGCGGGAGGACGCCTGGAAGCGGCGGGCGTTCGCGTCGGGGCGGAACGTGGCGACCGATCCGTCGGGCCGGCGGTAGGCCTTGAGGCCCTCGAAGATCTCCTGCGCGTAGTGCAGGACGTTGGTCGCCGGGTCGAGGGAGAGCGGCCCGTACGGCACGAGCTGGCCGTCGTGCCAGCCGCGGCCATCGGTCCACCTGATCGTCACCATGTGGTCGGTGAAGTGGCGGCCGAACCCGGGGTTGGCGAGGATCGCCTCCCGCTCCGCGTCGGAGAGCGGGTGCGCGGAGGGCTTGAGCTCGATGGTGGGCGTCGTCATGAGTGGTTGTCCTTCACCGGTTTGTTTGTGATGGGCCGCGCTCACGCCGACACGGCCATTGGCCAGTGCTAGGACGTCCGAACCTTCTCCCAGCCCGCGGCTGCGCGTTTGATTGTCGCGCGAGCGGAGCATGGCAGAGACCGTGTGATGCGGCCCAGGCTTGATGGTGGCACCCGGCGAGGCATAGGAAAAGCCGCCGGGTGCAAAAGCGACCCGGCGGCTTGAGTACTCCGGCGGGTCAGCCGGATACTCGGGCGGCGAGCGCGTCGCCGATCTCGTCGGTCGTACGGGCCGTGGTGCCGCGCTCCGCGAGGTCGGCGGAGACGGCGTCCTCGATGCGGGCGGCCTCGGACTCATGGCCGAGGTGACGCAGCAGGAGGGCGACGGACAGCACGGTGGCGCTGGGGTCGGCCTTGCCCTGACCCGCGATGTCGGGCGCCGAGCCGTGCACCGGCTCGAACATCGACGGGAACTCGCCGCTCGGGTTGATGTTGCCGGACGCGGCGACGCCGATGCCCCCGGAGACGGCCGCGGCGAGGTCGGTGATGATGTCGCCGAAGAGGTTGTCGGTGACGATCACGTCGAAGCGCTCGGGCTGCGTGACGAGGTAGATCGTCGCCGCGTCCACGTGCATGTACTCGGTGGTGACCTCGGGGAACTCCTCGGCCACCTTGTTGAAGATGTTCGTCCACAGATGACCCGCGAAGGTCAGCACGTTGTTCTTGTGGATCAGGGCCAGCTTCTTGCGCGGGCGGGCCTGGGCACGGGCGAACGCGTCCCGGACGACCCGCTCGACACCGAACGCCGTGTTGACGGACACCTCGGTGGCGACCTCGTGCGGGGTGCCCTTGCGGATCGTGCCGCCGTTGCCGGTGTACGGGCCCTCGGTGCCTTCACGGACCACGACGAAGTCAATCTCGGGCGCTCCCGCGAGCGGGGTGGCGACACCCGCCAAGAGCTTCGACGGACGCAGGTTGACGTGGTGGTCGAAGGCGAAGCGGAGCTTCAGCAGGAAGCCGCGCTCCAGGACGCCGGACGGGACCGAAGGATCGCCGATCGCGCCGAGCAGGATCGCGTCGTGCTGCTTGAGGGCGTCGAGGTCGGCGTCGGTGAGGGTCTCACCGGTGGCGTGGTAACGCCGGGCGCCGAAGTCGAACTCCTTGGTCTCCAGCTTCACATCCTGCGGAAGGACGGCCAAGAGCACCTTCAGCCCCTGGGCCACGACCTCCTGGCCGATGCCGTCACCGGGGATCACTGCGAGATTGAGGCTGCGAGACATGTCCGCACCTTACTCCTCGTCCCAGGAAGTGACACGGACCGTCCGCGATACGGACAGGGGATACGAACAGGGGACACGAACAGCGGGCACGGACACCATCGGGTGGTGCCGTGTCGGCGCGCCTACCGTCGACGCGCCCATCCGTCCGGGACAGCTACGCGGGGAACGTGAACGACCGCGAGTCGATCACGACGTTCCACTGGACGAGGGCTCAGTGGCCTGTCGCGCCGCCGTTGTCCCTGCGGTCGAGGGCGCGCTGGAGCGCCGCTGCGGCGTTCCTGCGGTCGGATTCGCTCGTACGGGACACACGACGGACTCGGCGGATTGTCGTCTCGGCCATGGGGAATCGACTCCTTTTGACAGCAGGGAGTGCGGAAAGGGTTACGAGACGCCGGATGGGCGGGGAGCGGCGCCGCAGGGGTTGCCTGCCTCAGGGCTCCGGCTCACGACCGCCTTCGCTGGGTCGAGCGAGACGTTCGGCTCCTACAAAGCTAAGCGAGGACCGGGCGCCTGTCTCCACACATACTTGGGCTTCCTACTCTCTGAGACGGAGGCTTGGGCGGCACGGCTCTGACCTGGGACGATGACATCCCGGCTCAGAGCGGATCGGAAGGCGAGCCGCGCGGTGCGCACGACCTGATCGTCGCCGCCACCGCCACCGCCGCCGCTCGGACCCCGCTCACCACAGACGGCAAGGCAGCCTTCGACGACCTCCCGGGCGCCGACGCGTCGACCCGCCGGAGCCCTGGGCCCGTCGCTCCTACAGCGCCGCCCCCGCTCCGAAATCCCGGAGCGGGGGCGGCAGTCGGACCGAGGAAACGGTCGGGGAAAAGTCAGCCCATGTGCGGGTACGTGTAGTCGGTCGGCGGAACCAGGGTCTCCTTGATGGCGCGGGTCAGGGTCCAGCGCTGGAGGTTCTGGGGGGCGCCGGCCTTGTCGTTGGTGCCGGAGCTGCGGCCGCCGCCGAAGGGCTGCTGGCCGACGACGGCGCCGGTGGACTTGTCGTTGATGTAGAAGTTGCCCGCGGCGTAGCGCAGCTTCTCCGCCGTGTAGGCGGCGGCCGCGCGGTCGTTCGCGATGACCGCGCCTGTCAGCGCGTAGTCGGACACCGACTCCATCTGGGTCAGCATCTCCTCGTACTTCTCGTCGTCGTAGACGTGCACGGCGAGGAACGGACCGAAGTACTCCGTCGTGAAGACCTCGTTGGCCGGGTCGGAGCACTCGACCACGGTCGGGCGGACGAAGTAGCCGACGGAGTCGTCGTACGTGCCGCCCGCGACGATCGTGCAGCTCGGGTCCTCGGCGGCACGGTCGATGGCGGCCTTGTTCTTGGCGAAGGCGCGCTCGTCGATGACGGCGCCGATGAAGTTCGACAGATCGGTGACGTCACCCATGGCGATGGAGTCGACCTCGGCCGCGAACTCCTCCTTGAGGCCGGAGTTCCAGAGGGAGGCCGGGACGTACGCGCGGGAGGTCGCTGAGCACTTCTGGCCCTGGTACTCGAAGGCACCGCGGGTCAGCGCGGTCTTGAGGACCGCGCGGTCGGCGCTCGGGTGCGCCACCAGGAAGTCCTTGCCGCCGGTCTCGCCGACCAGGCGCGGGTAGGTGCGGTACTTCTCGATGTTCTGACCGACCGTCTTCCACAGGTACTGGAACGTCTTGGTCGAGCCGGTGAAGTGGATGCCCGCGAGGTCGCGGTGGTTCAGGGCGATCTCGGAGACGGCCAGACCGTCACCCGTCACCAGGTTGATGACGCCCTTGGGCAGGCCCGCCTCCTCCAACAGCCCCATGAGCAGTACGGCGGCGTGGGTCTGCGTCGGAGACGGCTTCCACACGACGACGTTGCCCATGAGGGCGGGCGCGGTCGGCAGGTTGCCGGCGATCGCCGTGAAGTTGAACGGCGTGATCGCGTAGACGAAGCCCTCGAGCGGGCGGTGGTCGAGGCGGTTCCAGACGCCGGTCGCGTTGGCCGGCGGCTGCTCGGCGAGCAGGTCACGGGCGTACTTGACGTTGAAGCGCCAGAAGTCGATCAGCTCGCAGGGGGTGTCGATCTCGGCCTGCTGGGCGGTCTTGGACTGGCCGAGCATGGTGGAGGCGGCCAGCGTCTCGCGCCACGTCGTGGACAGCAGCTCGGCGGCGCGCAGGATGATCGCGGCGCGGTCGTCGAAGGACATCGCGCGCCAGGCCGGGGCGGCGGCGAGCGCGGCGTCGACCGCGTCCTGCGCGTCCTGCTCCGTGGCGTTCCCGTACGTACCGAGGCGGGCCTTGTGGTTGTGGGGCTGTACGACGTCGACGCGGTCGCCGCCGCCCATCCGCTTCTCGCCGCCGATGGTACAGGGCAGGTCGATGGGGTTCTCGGACAGCTCCCTGAGCTTCGTCTCGAGGCGGGCACGTTCCGGCGAGCCGGGGGCATAGCCGTGCACCGGCTCGTTGACGGGGGTGGGGACCTGGGTCACAGCATCCATGTTTTCCGTAACTCCTTGGTGAGCGGTGGTTCGGACTCAGCCCTTGGTGAGCATCGAGCGAGCGAAAAAGCGCAGGTTGGCCGGTTTCTCCGCGAGGCGGCGCATGAAGTAGCCGTACCAGTCGGTGCCGTACGCGGTGTAGACGCGCACGCGGTGCCCCTCGGCGGCGAGCCGGATCTGCTCGTCGCCGCGGATGCCGTACAGCATCTGGAACTCGTACTCGTCCAGCTTGCGCCCCCCGCGCCGGGCCAGTTCCTGGGTGATGGCGATGAGCCGCGGGTCGTGGGACCCGATCATCGGGTACCCCTCACCCTCCATCAGGATCTTGAGGATGCGGACGTACGCCTTGTCGATCTCGGCCTTGTCCTGGTACGCGACCGAAGCGGGCTCCTTGTACGCCCCCTTCACGATACGCACGCGGCTGCCGTTCGCGGCAAGACGGCGGGCGTCGTCCTCGGTACGGAAGAGATAGGCCTGGATCACGCAGCCGGTCTCCGGGAAGTCCTTCCGCAGCTCCTCGTGGATGGCGAACATCGAGTCGAGGGTGGTGTGGTCCTCCGCGTCCAGTGTGACGGTGGTGCCGATGCGGGCGGCGGCCTCGACGACCGGGCGGACGTTGGCGAGCGCAAGCTCGTGGCCGCCGGACGGAACAGGAGGGGAGGACCCCAAGGATCCTCGGTCGAGGGTGGTGGTGGGCGACGGGAGGGCCTGGCCGAACAGCGACAGCTTGACCGACATCTCGGCCCGGGCGCCCAGGTCCAGGCCTTCGAGGCGGTCGATCAGCTCCAGGTACGCGTCGCGCGCCGCCGTCGACTGTTCGGGGGCGGTGATGTCCTCGCCGACCACATCCAGGGTGATCTCGAGACCTCTGTCGGTGAGGTTCTTGACGATCGGTACGACATCGTCGACCGTCTCACCGGCGATGAACCGTTCCACCACCGGCTTGGTCACCGGGGCGGCCGACACCAGGCGGCGCATTTTGTGGCTACGCGAAGCGGCGAGAATCACGGGACCCAGCACGGGGCACCTCCAGAGGCAAGGACCATGGGGAGTCGTCACCGCACGT
>CAMLJW010000378.1 GCA_946480485.1 uncultured Streptomyces sp.
ATCCCAGCACAGCGTTAGAACGATCTACCTGCCTTGATCGCTTTGACAGGTTCCGAGGTGAACGCGGCCACCAGCTCATGGGGGACGCTGGCGCTGAAGCTGGCGCACCACAGATACGGTGCGCCGAGCACGGGTTCCGCCCATGCCTGCCATCCCACCAGGTCAGGGTGAGGGTCGGCGTCCTGGACGAGCGGTGGCAGCAGCTCCAAGGACACGCTGGAGGAGAAGCCGGGGTCCGTGGCGGTGGTGTGGGGGCGGTCCACGTCGCGGAGCCAGCCCCGTGCACTGAGCGCGGTAAGGACGGTTTCCGGTCCCGCGAAGCCGACGTCGGGTGCCTCGCGGGCGTCGATCGCCACGAGGAGATCGGCGAGCGCCTCGTACGGGACGCCGGTCGTGAAGTACGCGTTCCACTCTGGCATCGCGGAAGCCGCATGTGGGAGTGCACTCAACTGCCAGGCAACGGGCAGGCCGCCCAATTCGAACGGGTAAGCCGCGAGGATCCACTCGGCGCCCCGCAGCCCATCCGGGCTGACATACAGCAGGGTGTGGCGGGCGGTGGGCCACATGCGCCAGCCGAGGCCAACCAGGGAGTCGCCGATCCGCTCGGCAAGCGCACCATCGTCACCGGCGAGGTGACGCGGGGTGACCCAGTACACAGGGTCCAGTGAGTCGGGGCGGGAGGAATCGCTGGGGTGGTGCGGGTGCAGGGGCGCCTCCATGAGGTTCGGGGTAGGTCACTGGCCGTCGTTGACCTGCGGATTCGCAAGGTCGTCTACGTTGACATGCCCGCCCACAGCGCACCAGCAGTTTCGGGCTCCTTCCTGTCTGCCTCCGGCGAACTGGTGAAAAGTCGGAGTGAACCACGTGCGCAGAGGGGCGAGCGCGGCAGACCTGCCGCTGCCACCGCTGGTGCGGCCGCAACACCCCGTGCGCACTCGGCAGCTTTGCCCGAGCCAGCGGGAGCACGACTGGCAGGAGATCAACGGCGTCGCGCATGCCAGCGCAATGGAGCCGTAGCGGGAGGGTGGCCCCTCGGCTCGGTCGAAGAAGGCCAGCCGAGAGGGCTACTCCTGCGCGAAAGGCGGAACGGGCCAGGCAGCAGCCAGAGACAGATCGGCGCCGGGCGCTTCGCCTACCGTTCGTGCCGCGCGTGGTTGATGTCCTGTATGAACGCTGAGAACGAACTTGGCTCGAAGATCAGCGCCGCCCCTTCGGGCTTCTTGCTGTCGCGGATCGCTACGCCGGCATGCGGCGTCCCGGTCAGGTCGGCGACCTCGACGCAGTTGTTGCCGGCACCGTCGGAGTACGACGACTTGAACCAGCGCGCGCCCGCGCCGGTGAGCTGGTGTGCCATGTGGGTACGGTTCTGGGTCATCTGTTGATCTCTCGCGTGAGTTGTTGCAGGAACGCGGGGGTGTCCTCCGGCGGCAGCGCGGACGCCGTGAGGGCGTTGAACTTGCGGGTAAAACGGCCGACTTCGCGTGGCTTGTCGGAGACGGACGAGGCGCTCCACGCGTTGTCCACCTGCACCGAGGTCGGCATTCCGTCGTCCAGGTGCAGGATGGTGAAGTCGTGCACGGACAGGTATCCGCGCAGTGTCTGGGGGAGCACTTGAACGCTCACATTGGGCTGTGACGCGAGCTCGGCGATCTCCTCGTACTGCTCTCGCATCACGTCCGGGTCTCCGACGATGTACCGCAGAGCCGGCTCGTACAGCACGGCTCGCAGACGTAGGGGATCCTCCTCCCTGGTGAGGGCTTCCTTGCGCTTGAGGCGGACCTGGATGTTCTTGTCGATGAACTCCGTTGTGGTCTCCTCGATCGGCTTCGCGAGTTCGTACAGCGCGCGTGCGTACGCCTCGGTCTGCAATAGGCCGAGTACGAGCGCCGGGTGGAAGGCCCAGGTCTCGCGGGCCGCGGTCTCGATGCCGATGAAGCGCGGCATGCCCGAGGGCATCGTGGACCGAAAGGGGGTCCACCAGTCCTGGCTGGCGCCGTCGCGCTGGATGTGCAGGAGTTGTTCCACATCGCGGTCGTCGGTCACGCCGTACAGCTCCAGGAGGGCACGCAGATCGCCGGCGCTGCGCAGGTCCTGGAGCCCCTTCTCGACGCGGTGCAGCTTGGTGACGTACAGGCCCTTGATGGCGCCGCTTCCGGCGACGTCGTCGAGCGTCATCCCGGCGCGTTCGCGCAACTGACGTAGTTCGTATCCGAGTTCGATACGCCGCACGGTCGGCCTGGGTTTGGCTGCCATGTGCTCGCCCTTCCATCGCATGCGTTCGCCGAAACCGCGATGCGCGCAGTCTGACACGCGATTTGCGTGCCGCAACAGACCATGCGTTTGCGGCGGCATGTGCCATTTTCGTTCGCGGAGAAATTTCTGTTGGTGTTTCGTTGCAAAGCAACTCTCGCACGCGGCACGGTTGTTGGGCCACGTCGGGCGCGCCGCGAAAGTGTCCGGTTTTTGCGGCTCCCCACGACCTCTGAGGAAGGACTGGGCGATGGTCTCCTCGGCCCCGATCACGATGCTTTCGGTCTCTACCTGTCCCGAGCGCGAAGGCGGCGCCTTCAAGATCGGCTCCGGTACCGGGCTGGCATCGCCGGTCGACGTCGCGTTCGTACGGGAGGCGTCGCGTGTCGAGCAGGCGCGGCGTATCGGAACAGCGTGGCTGCGGCACGTGTGTCGCATGCCGACGGCCCGGGTCGACTCCGCCGTGGTGGTGATCTCCGAGTTGGTCAGCAACGCGATCATCTACGGACATGGCACGACCATCGGTTTCCGCATAAGACAGCGTTCCGACGGACAGGTGGGGCTGGAGATCAACGACCACTCGCCGTCCGCGACGCCCGAGCCGCGGAGGGCCGCGCCGGACGCGGAGGGCGGGCGCGGGTTGTGGCTGGTGGACGCTCTCGTCGCTGAGCTCGGCGGGACGTGGGGGTTCAGCGGCGACGGGACGGTCGCGTGGTGCCTATTCCCGCTCCTCGGGACATGAACCAGACGCGCTCGGAAACCCGAGCCGCCAAGGACTGCGGCACTCAAGGACGTACCGCCGGGCCCCTGATCTGGGGGCCTTGCCACCCGTCCCGGCTGCTGCGGCGCTACGCCTTCGGCTGATGCAGTTCGCGGTGCTGGTTGTGCCCGTCCCGCTGGTCTTCGGAGCCGTCCCCGGCCTGGACCACGCGTAGGCCCCGTTCAGCTCCCTCCCCCGGACGGCAGCCGCGAATATCCCCCATCTCGATCACCGCGAGGGACCTCGGTCCCCGCGTGGATCGCCCTCGTGCGCGCGCGTGTCCGTGCGCACCACTCTCATTCCTCCCCTCCACTTGAGGAGCACCTCTATGCCAGCTCCCGCGCCGCGCACGCACCGAGTGACGCTGCCGAAAGACCTCGCCTCCGAACTCGCCTGGCACGCCGCGTCTCTCCCGGACTGGGAACTCGCCCATGGCCTGCTGTCCTCCAAGACCGCCGCGCACTACCGCCATACGCTTACCGGCCTTGCCTGCAGCCGGGAGTTCGTCGCAACCTGTGGCCGACTCCTGAACGACCCCAACGGCGAAGGCTTCGCCGTCCTGGAGTTCGCCGATCTCCTCGACGCCACCCCGACCGAGGAGGTCGGTCTGCGAGCCGTGACGGCCCTGCTCTCCCTGATCGCGACCCCCCTCCGCGCCTTCGACCGCTGGCCGCTGTGGAAACCGCTCGGCACCAACCTGGACATCGACCCCATGCGCGCCACCGGCACCGGCTACAACCCGATGCACCTGGACATCGTCAACTCGACCTGGCCGCCCGACTACAGCGCCCTGCTGTGCGTGCGCCCTGACCCCAAGGGTCAGGGCCAGAGCCTCGTCTCGCAGGTCCGTCGGGCCGTGGACCGGCTCGGCTATGCCGAGACCGATCTGCTGTCCCACCCGAAATACCAGGACGGATCCTTCTACGACCTGACGGGCGTCGGCGAGGAGTGGAACCCCTTCCCGATCACCGACGGCCTCCCGCCGATGGAAGGGTTCGTACGGTTCACGGCGAAGATGCTCGCCGGTGCCGACCCCGACGACCCCTACACCAAGGCTGCCCGATCCCTGGAGCGCGAGCTGGTCATAGGGCATCGAAGGTTCCGACTCGACCGTGGCGACATGCTGATCGTCAACCAGCACCTCTCCTGCCACGGACGGGACCCGCTCGGCCACGGCCAGGCCGGCGTACCCGAGGACGAGCGCCGACTGCTCCTGCAGATCTTCCTGCGACGCGAGGAGGCCCTGGCATGACGACTCCCGTGCCGCTGCCGATCCCCACCGTCGCCACGTCGCGTGAACGGCCGAGGATCACGCTGACAGTGTGGCTGGCCGACCTCACGTACACCCAGCAGACGATCTCCGCCGAGACGATGCCGCAGGCGATCGCGGGCTTGGCCACCTACGCGGCGACGAAGATGGATCTCGTCCACCCGGTCCGCATCTTCAAGTATCCCGAGGCTCTGGCCGCCGCGCTGGAGGAGGACGGGCCACCCGACGTGATCGGCTTCTCCCACTACATCTGGAACAGCCACCTCTCGCTTGCCTTCGCCGAGCTGATCAAACGGCGGTTCCCGCGGACGACGGTCGTCCTCGGCGGCCCGCACTACCCGCTCCACCGCCCTGAACAGACCACCTTCTGGCACGAGCGCCTGGCGGGGAAGACCGACTTCTACATCGACGGAGAGGGCGAGCCCGCATTCGCTGGCCTTCTGCGCACCCTCAACGACTTCGACCGCACCGAGGTCCGCGGCCACATCTCCGGCGTGCACTGCCTCAGCGACGATGGAATGTTCCACGTCCCGTCGCCGCGATTGCGGATCCACAACCTCTCCGTCGTCCCCTCCCCGTACACGGCCGGTCTCATGGACGAGTTCTTCGACGGCAAGCTCGTCCCCACCGTGCAGACCAACCGCGGCTGCCCGTTCAAGTGCACCTTCTGCCAGGAGGGCACCTCGTACTTCCAGCGGGTCGCCAAAAAGCACGCCAGGCACATCCACGACGAGCTGCACTACATCGGCCGCCGCATGAAGCCCCTGGTCGAGGCGGGCACGGCACGCAACGAACTCCTCATCACAGACAGCAACTTCGGCATGTTCCCCGAGGACCACGAGACCTGCCGGGTGATCGCCGAGTGCCAGCAGCTCTACGGCTGGCCGCGTGTCGTCAACGTCACCACCGGCAAGAACCAGCGTGACCGCGTTCTGTCCGCCGTCTCCCAGGTCCCGGGAGCGATCAGCCTCTCCGGCGCCGTCCAGTCCCTCGACCCCGACGTCCTGCGCAACATCGCCCGTACGAACATCGACGCCGGC